>JBASRP010000356.1:0-7799 GCA_049273905.1 Actinomycetota bacterium | reverse complement strand
TCCGTACAACACCGGGCACCTGATGGTCGCGCCGTTCCGGCACACGGCGGAATGGGAGACGCTCGAGGCCGGCGAGCTCGCCGAGATCACGCGCTGGTCGCAGCGGTGCATGGAGGCCTTGAAGACGACGATGGCGCCGCACGGCTTCAACGTCGGCGTGAATCAGGGCGTTCCGGCCGGCGCCGGCATCGCCGACCATGTGCACCTGCACGTCGTGCCGCGCTGGGGCGGCGACACGAACTTCATGACCACCGTCTCGGACACGAAGGTTCTCCCCGAGGCCCTGGAGACGACCTACGCGAAGCTAAAGCCTCACCTCTGAGGGTGGGGCGGGTGGTGCGAAAGCCTCGAGTGAGACGGCAACTTTCCGCTTCGTCCGCTAGACAGGCGCCCCGGCTGCGTGGGAGGATTCGAGGGTCGGCGGGATCCTCAACGTGGACAAAGGCAGGGACGTGTCACTGCCCTGCGGGATGCCCTGAAGGGCTGCCGCGTAGGACGAGCCGGCTAGGGTGACCCTCCGTCGCCCGGGCCCGGGCCCAGGCAGGAGAGGAAGCCACATACCCGATAGGGAAAGCGCTGACGGGAGCGACCCCGGTCAGCGCTTTCTCATTGGCCCTCGCCGCCTCCCGCCGCCCCGCTCCGTGCCTCCCACGCGCCCGTCCCGATTCGCCTGATACTTCCCGAAAGTAAACCTCTGGGCGTGGCCGTCGTTTCAGAGATAGAGGGAAAGGGCATACGAAAGACGCCTACGGAGCGTAACGGAGCAAGCCGGGACCTAAGGGCCGGTAAAGGTTAGAAAAACCAGTACTAGCAGTGGCTTTACGGTCACTCTACGCTTTACTGAAGTATCGGCATCTGACACAATCAGCCCCAACTGCGACGCAGCGTAAGTCCGAGGCCACCGAGCGGCATCGGATCGGGGCGAAAACCCCGGGGGATTGGGGGAAGGTCGTTGGCAAGCCGCGCATTTGAACCCGGCGACGAGACGGCGGAACGAACGCCGGACGAAGTCAGCGCGCGGCGCGTGATCGATCTCGATGCCGGTGAAGTCATCGATATCGCCACCGTCGGTGATGTCTCCGTCGTCCAACACCAGTCTCTTCCCGCGTCCAACGGCGCGACCGTCACGAGCATCCGCGGACGCCCGTACGCGTTCACGCCGCGACGCGCGCGACCGCCGTGGGTCAAGCCCGACGTGTTGGTGCTCGGCGACGACCTTCCCAACTATCTGCGCGCGGAACGAAGCTTCCATCCCTTGACCGAGACAGGTCTCCACGATCTGCTCGAGGCGCCGGCCCGCGAGAACGGCCGTCGCGGCGCAGCGCCGATCGTGGCGATCCCGACGGCGAACCCCAACGGGCTTTCCGCGGTCGTCGCTCGTCTGCAGGAGCGCGGCATTCCGGTTCTCCCACTGCGCGACATCGTGCGGCGGCATTGCCGCCTCGCGTTCCTCGACGAGGAGGAGACGGAGGTCGGCCGCGGGAGCTGGTGGCGCCGCGCGGCGACGCGCCTCGTCGACATCGTGCTGAGCATGATCGGGTGCGTGGTCCTGACGGTGGCGTATCCGTTCATCGCCGCCGCGATCTGGCTCGATGACAGGGGTCCGATCTTCTATGTGCAAGAGCGCATGGGACGCGGCGGGCGTGTCTTCAAGCTCTACAAATTCCGGAGTATGAAGGCCGATGCCGAGGAAACCGGGCCCGTCTGGGCGACGCTCAACGACGAGCGGGTCACCCGCGTCGGGTCGCTGCTCCGGCGGTTCAAGCTCGACGAGCTGCCCCAATTCGTGAACGTTCTGATCGGCGACATGAGCGTCGTCGGGCCGCGCCCCGAGCGTCCGATCTTCGTCGAGACGCTCCGCGAGGTGATCCCGCGCTACGACATGCGTCACGTCGTTCGGCCGGGACTCACGGGATGGGGGACTCTGCGCGTCGGCTATGGGAACTCGATCGAGGCGAAGTATCTGACGCATCAGTACGACCTGTACCACCTGCGCAACCGGACGCTCCGCTTCGACATCGAGGTCATCGCGCGGAGCGCGGCGGCCATCATGCTTCGCCCCGACCACCAAGACAGGTTCATGCTGTGAGCGACGTTCACGATCCCCTGAGCTCCGAACCACGGGAGGTGGCTGTGTCGGTCCCGACGGCGTACAGGCCCCGGAAGGCGGCCGACGTCCTCGAGCTCGACATGGGGGACGGCATCATCCTCTACAACCACGATTCGAACCTCGTGCATCACTTGAACCCTTCGGCCGCCATCCTGTGGGCTCTGTGCGACGGAGATGCGAGCGTTGAACAGCTCGCGCTCGAGGTCGCCGAGGAGTACGCGCTCGACCGTGAGCAGGTTGAGCTCGAAATCGCCGAGCTGATCGCCGAGCTCGACGCCCTGGGATTGGTCGAAGATGCAGCGGCCGGGCCTGCGCTCGGGTAGTAGGCTCTCCGTGAACGAAACAAGCGGAAAGGACCTTCTTTGAGCACGCGCGAGACCCGCGGCGCAGCCCTCGCCGACTACGTCCAGATGATCTGGGAGCGGCGCTGGCTGATCCTCGGCTTGGTCATCGTCAGTACGGCCATCTCGCTCGTCGCAAGGCCCCCGACGCCGACCGCGTCCTACCGCGCAACCGCAACGCTCAGCGTCCAGACGCTGACGATCAACCCCGACGGAAGCGTGTCGCTCTCCGGCATCAATGCCGTACCGCCGGAGGAGATCGAGGCTGCGCGATCGGCGGACACAGCGTCGACCAGCGCTCGGGAACTCGGTGAGACGGATGGCGGAGTCGATCTCCTCAACCGGCTCACGGTGCAGGGCATCCCGAGCACGAACTTGGTGCAGCTCATCCTGATCGGGAAGACCACGCGCGTGACGCAAGAACTCGAGACCTACGCGTCCAACTACGTCACCCTCCGCAAGGAACGAGACACGACCACACTCAACACTGCGATCAAAGACATCCAATCTCTTATCAACCAGGCCCAGGCGACGGTCAACACGCTCTCGCGGCAACCCGCATCCCGCGGAACGGATGCGTTGATCCGTGCGTGGGAGCGACAGCTGACCCGCCTCTCCGACGTGTACGTGACGATCCAGCAGGTCGCGGCGCCGGCGTTCGCGGAGGGACGCGTCAAGCTCGTCAGCCCGCCGATCGTCCAGCACCTGGGGGCGCTGCCGACGCGAACCATCCGCGCCATCGCGGGGCCGCTCGTGGGCCTGCTCCTCGGCATCGCCATCGCGATCGCGCTGGGGATCCTCCGCCCGCGCATCCCGAGCCGCGAGCGTGCCGAGGAGCGCCTCGGATACCCGGTTCTCGCCGCGATCCCGCATGTTCCGCCCGTGTCGCGGGACCCGCTGAAGATCCAGCGGGCCTCGGCGTGGGGCGCCGAAGGCGTCCGGATGCTGTTAACCGAGATCGGCCTCGTCGAGAAGCGCGGACGACGCGTGCGCGTCATCGTCGTCGTGAGCCCCGATTCGCGCGAAGGCCGGACGACGATCGCCGTGAACCTCGCAGCGTCGTTCGCGGCCGCGGGACGCTCCGTCGCGTTGTTCCACGCCGACCGTGAGAAGCCGGCTCCCGCGACGGCGAAGTCTGCGGAGTTCGTCGGCCAGCACGAGATCGCGGAAGTCCGCATGCACAAAGATGGTTTCGCCGAGGTCCAACCCGGCCCCGATCGCCCGCAGACGGTCGGTGTTGCGAAACGGAGCGGATTGAACGACATCGTTCAAGAGCTCGCCGGCGACTTCGATGTGGTCATCGTCGACACCCGACCGGTGCTGCACTCCGCGGATGCCGTCGCGCTGGCGGCCCAAGGGGACGTCGTGTTGATGGTGCTGCGTCACCTCAAGACGATGGAAGCGCGTGCTGCGTCCGCGATCGAGATCCTCGAGCGCCACGACGCGCCGCTCGCGGGCCTCGTTCTCGACGATCACCGCCTCGGCATGATCGAGCGCTACAGGTCGGGACGCGTCGATCGTCCACGGACACGCGCGATCGTCCCCGCGGCCGAGCCGCCGAGCGACGACGAACCGCGCATCGCGACCGAAGGCCCGGCCGAAGCCGCCTTGGCCCGGCGTCGCTCGGAGAGCGTCCAGCGTCCAGAAGCTCCCCTCGAGCCGACCCCGATGGCCCAGCACTCGGCCTTCGCCGAGGAGCTGCTCCTCATCCCGGAGGAGTTCCCCGCGCGCGAGGCGACGCCGGCCGGCAGCACTCCTCGCCCCGATGATCTGACCGGCACCTAAGCAGGCTCGGAGCCGGCCTACGCTCGTTTCCGTAGACAGCGCTCGTTCAGGGGCCTGACCTGCGGCTTGAGTCCTCCCCAACGGCAGGCAGAAGGGGCGAAGGTTACGCTCCGGCCCGTATGGGCACCACGGGTGATCACTCCGTACGATTCGCCCCGAATAAGCCTATGACCAGCCGAGACCGAGGAGGTCCGACGGTGAGCGACGAACGCAAGAGCGTCGATCGGAGAGAGTTCCTCCGCAAGGCTGCCATCACCGGTGCCGCTGCGGCGTGGGCGGCTCCCGTGATCCAGACGGTCGCCGCGACGCCTGCGTTCGCGCAGACGGCCGGCACGCCTGCGGTGTGCGACCACTCCGCCTGTGTGGCCGCGTGTAACACGAACGCCGACTGTCGCGGCGAGCGTTCGCCCGACGGGAGCGGAAACCTCTGCGAATTCCGGTGCCGGAACTGTTGTCCCCCGGGGACGCCGTGCTCAGCAGCTCTTACTGCGAGCGGTCTCTGCCTCCCGGCGAGCGACCCGAATTCGGCATGGGCCTCCAGCTGCAACCCGCCGTGCGGCGAAGGGGCGAGTGGCAGCTCGGCCACGCTGACAACGCGGATCAACAAGCTTCTCGGCTAACAGCCCGAGACGTGAGAACGACCGGCCTTCGGGCCGGTCGTTCGCTTTGCGGGGCGTCTCTAGCCGAGTTCGTCGGCGACCGCGCGCGCCCGCTCCGGCGGCGTCCCGCCTTCGAGGCGGTAGCTCTTCGCGTCGTTCGCGATGTCGGCGAGCAGCTTCACGCCGCGCGGTCCGTAGCGGAAGAGGTTGAAGCACTGCCTCGCCATCTCTTCGACGGCCGCGGCGCGCGACATCTCGACCAGTCGCGCCGGCCCCTCGCGCTCCATCGTCGGGAAGACGATCGCGCCGATCATCACCGGCCCCGACACCGACGAATCCAGGTCCTCGGGCCGCGCGTAACGCTGGTAGAGCCACTCGCCGATGCCGGCCTTGTCCTCGAGGCGGGTCTCCAGGCCGGGGAAGAACGCGAGCGACTCCTCGTCGAGCGTGATGCGCTTCGGGAACGGATAGGCGCGACGCGTCACCGGATCGATTGCGCCGAGCTCGTCGGAGAGATAGCGGAAGCCTTCGCGTAGGAGCGCGGCCGCGAGCGTCGACTTTCCGGTGTCGCGGGCGGCCGGAAGCAGGATCCCGGTGCCGTTGCGCGCGACTGCGCTCGCGTGCAGTAGCAGGAAGTCGGCCGTCCGCTTCTGCACGAGCGAATGGATGTGCCAGACGGCCCGGTTGAGGACGGCTTCCTTCGTTCCCACGAACTCATCCGGCCCGTCCGCGTCGTAGGCCCACCACGGATCCTCGGGATGGACCTTGTCCTCCAGCGGCCCCACGTCGATGATCACCGACTCGTGCAGCAGCTTGGGTTGGATGAACGGTTCGAGCAACCAGCGGAGCCGTTCGGCGAACCCGAGGTCGCCGATGCGCAGGTTCACGTTGACCGACAGGAGGCGGTAGTTGTCGTGCGCGACGACCCACGCGGGGTCCTCGTGGTCCTCGCACCCGCCGGTTCGGATGACCTCTTCGAGGTCTGGATGATCGTGATCGTGTTGGTCGGCCACGGCCGGTCAGGCTAACACGGTCCTCGCGATCAGATCGGCGGCCTGCGGGATGGATCCGACCGTCATCTCCGCGATGTTCGCTTCTTCAAGGAGCTGCCGCATCAGGATCAGAGCGCGGTCCCCCCAGATGTGCAGGTTCAGGCCGGCCACGGTGAAGCGGAACAAGGCCGTCGAGGCGGCGATCGACTCGATCGAGGTCTCCGCGCCCGGCTCGAACGTGGGGAAGATGATCCATTGGACCGGCGCGGGTTCGCCGAAGCGCGCGCCTAGCTCGTCGATGGTGACCGGCTGCCGGGGGGTGATCGCGTCGCGGTGGCGCTCGCGAGAGCTCCGCTTCGCCGGCGTGCGCTTGAGCTCGGGGAACAGCGAGAGATCCGAGCTGTCGACGACCAGCGGCAGGTCGACCCCGTGTGCCAGGTGCTCGATGGGATCGATCTTGACTATCTCATCGCCGAGGTAGGCGCCGCCCTTGCTCGCGAGCGCCGCCGCGAGGCCGGACAGATGCGGCTGTGGCGGAGACGGGAGCAACACGGCGCCGCCGTTGAAGCGGACGGCCGCCGCGCGCACGCGGATGAATTGGTTCTGCGTCGCCATCACGGTTTCGCGCATGCCTGTGATCAGAGCGCCGGCCATCTCCTCGAGGCCGCGCCCGCGGAAGATGCGAACGAAGTTCAGATACAGCGCGTTGACCCCGCGCGCGACCTTTCCGCCGGCCATACGCTTCTCCTCGCCGCACGCCGCGGAGAAAACGTTCTCATCCGATCCTTCTTCCACGCGGAAGCGGCCGAGATGTTTGCGGACGATCTCGAGGAAGCGTTCGTCCGTCGACCGGACGACGAAGTCGACGTCATCGATGCGGTACCTGTCCTTAGCGACCCACCCGAGGCGCTCGATGGCCTCTTCTCAGGGACTGAGAGCCGGCGTCGTCGCCTCGTCGACGTCGCTCGATGTGACCAGGTCGTCGGCCATCTGTCCTCACCTCCTCCTGATGGGTCGCGGCCCCCATTCCGCACGCGTGCAGGGACCGTTCCGGGGCACAGCGTACTATGACCGTATGGCCCTGAGAGTCCTGATCGCCGACCCGCAACCCCTCTTTTGCGCGGCTCTGGCCGCGTCTTTGGGCGACGACGAGCGGTTCGAGATCGCGGGGTGGGCGGCCGACGAACGCGAAGCAGAGCGACTCGCGGTGCGCTCTCGGCCGGATGTTCTCCTCTGTGAGGTTTCGCTCTCGCCGGGCTCGGGGCTGAGCCTCGCGCGGGGTCTCCGTGACCGCGTGCGCGTGCTCGTCGTCACACGCGAGCAGATCGGCGACGTGATCCTCGATGCGGTTGAGGCCGGCGCGCTCGGGTGCGTCGGGCACGACGCGAGCGTCGCCGAGCTGGCCGACGCTGTCGAGAACGTCGGCGCCGGCCGGTTCACGATCGACAACGACCGGCTG
Organism: Actinomycetota bacterium; assembly: GCA_049273905.1. Lineage (GTDB taxonomy): Bacteria > Actinomycetota > AC-67 > AC-67 > AC-67 > JBASRP01. Next base: position 513 of record JBASRP010000356.1, on the reverse strand, counting down.
CATGCGGCGTTCCGGCGGATCAGCGCGAACCGCGACGGACGCGGTGCGGAGCCGGCGGCTCTGTCGCGGCTGACGCCGCGCGAGCGCGAAGTCCTGAAGCTGCTCGCGCGGGGACTCGACAACGACGAGATCGGCGCGCAGCTATACCTGTCCGCGCACACGGTGCGGACGCACGTCGGCAACATCCTGCGCAAGCTCGGCGCGCACTCGCGGGCGGAAGCCGCACGGATGGCGCTACGCGTGGGCGTGGCGGAGCCGGGGATGCGCGTCCTCCGGATCCAGGGCCCGAAGCTGGAGAGCTGATGAGCGATCGCACCGTCCTCGTCGCCTCGGCAGACCGGTTGTTCGCCGAAGCCGCCGCGACGTGGCTCGACGCACAGCTCGGATGGTCGGTGATCGGCCGTGAGATCGACGGCGTTGCCGCCGTCGCCGCCGCGGCGCGGTCGCGCCCGGATGCCGTCCTCGTGCTCGGCGAGATCGGCCGCGTGGGGGCATCTGGTCTCGCGCGGGAAG
>JBASRP010000385.1:0-2323 GCA_049273905.1 Actinomycetota bacterium | reverse complement strand
CTTCCGGATCATGGGGGCCACCGCGTTTCCGCGGCTGATGGCGTTCGGCGCGGCGCGCGACGAGCGGCTCGCGTTCGAAGCCGGACGCGTGACGGGCGAGGAATCCCGGGCGCTCGGCGTGCACGTGAACTTTGCGCCGGTGGTCGATGTCAACAACAACCCGCGAAATCCCGTGATCAACACGCGGTCGTTCGGCGAGGATCCGGCGCTCGTCGGACGGCTCGCGTCCGCGTACATTCGCGGCTTGCAGTCGACCGGCGTGATCGCGACGTTGAAGCATTTTCCAGGACACGGCGACACCGACGTGGACTCGCACCTCGGGCTGCCGGTGATCAAGCATCCGCGCGAGCGGCTCGAAGCGATCGAGCTGCCGCCGTTCAAGGCGGGCATCGCCGCCGGCGCGGACGCGATCATGACCGGCCACATCGAGATGCCGGCGTTCGACGCCACGCCGGCGACGCCGACGACGCTGAGCGAGCCGATCGTGAGCGGCGTGCTGCGCAAGGAGCTCGGGTTCCGCGGGTTGATTTACACCGATTCGATGGGCATGCAGGGCGTGACCAACATGCACGCGCCGGGCGAGGCAGCCGTGCGGGCGGTGCTCGCCGGCAACGACGTGGTGCTGCACTCGCCGGACGACGGCGCCGCGTTCGCGGGCATTCTCGAAGCGGTGAAGTCCGGGAGGATTCCGCAGCCGCGGATCGATCTGTCCGTCGAGCGGATCCTGCGCGCGAAGGCACGCGCCGGCCTGCACAAGACGAGGACCGTCAACCTCGAGGAGATTCCAAAGATCGTCGGCACGCGCGCGAATCAGGCGATCGCGGATGCCGTCAGCGAGCGATCGATCACGTTGATCAAGGATGCGCGGAGCCAGGTCCCGCTGAAGATCGCGAAGGACGCGCAGGTGCTGTACCTGTCGGTGCTCGACTATCCGTCGGGATGGCGGATTGCGGCGCCGAGCCGGACGTTCATTCCGGAGCTGCGCAAGCGGTGGGCGAACGTGACGTCGATCGAGCTGTCGGATCGCACGACCGGGTCGGAGATCGAGCTCGTGCGCGCGATGATCCCGCGCTACGACGCCGTCGTCGCGTCCGTGTTCGTCCGGACGGCGTCGTTCAGCGGCCGCATGGATCTCGCGCCGGGTCTACAGCGGCTGCTGCAGGACGCCGCGCGCGCGACCGCCGCGTCCGGCCGCCCGTTCATCACGACGTTCTTCGGCAATCCGTACGCGGCGACGTTCCTGCCCGATCTGCCGGCGGTTCTGCTGACCTACGATTTCTACGATCGCGCCGAAGGCGCAGCCGTTCGAGCGATTGCGGGGGAGGCGGCGATCGGTGGGCGTCTGCCGATCACGCTGCCGAGCATGTTCGAGCAAGGGCACGGCCTCACCCGCGCGGCGTCCACGACGGCCGGCGCCAGCCGATGAGCATGGTATAATTTCGGTTTCGCGTCGGAGGCGCGGCCCGTTCTGTAGTGTCCGGCTTCAGCGGGACCGCCGGTCGCCTCCAGCCCTTTCGCGCCCTTAGCTCAGTTGGATAGAGCGTCTGGCTACGAACCAGGAGGTCGCAAGTTCGAGTCTTGCAGGGCGCGCCAATTCACACTGGTCCTTTCCGGTCGGATAGGTGGCAGTTTATTCCGAGCGGAGTGGTAACACTTTCGGTCCGAACGGATTCTCGATCGGCTCTAGCCGACACGTCTCATCGTCAAAATACCCCAAATCGTAGTGCATGAAGGTGACGAGCCAGATGTGCTCGCCAACCTGCGTCACGCCGACGCTCTGGCCGGCAAAGACGTGACTGAGATTCACCTTGCGGCCTCGGAAACAGATCCGGCCGCAGCCGGTGACCATGATGGTCTGATCGTGGAACGGATAGGTGAGTACCTCGAGGCCGCGATACACGCGCGGTGAGCGCGCGTAGAGGTCGGCCGGCACTTTCATCCCGAGTGCCTGGTGTGGCCGGTCCGTGTTGTAGCGCGTGATGAAGTCGTCGAACCGGGCCTGCTGCTGAAGCACATTGGCGGCCGCTGGCTTGGTCGCTTCGCGCTTCAGCGTGAGGTGCATGCGCTCATGCCGACCGTTTTGCTGTGGGTGGCCGGGTTTGATCCGTTCGATCTGAATCCCCAGTCGCAGCCACCACACGGCCAGTTTGCTCAAGCCGTAGATCGCATGCGCCGACGCAAACGGCACACCGTTGTCGGTGCGAATCACCTGCGGGAGGCCAAACTCCTTGAAGGTGCGCTCGAAGACCGTGAAGGCGAACTTCTCTTGGGTCGTCAACAGCGCCTCACACGTCAACAGGTAGCGACTGGCGAAGTCGGTGAT
>JBASRP010000373.1:0-5001 GCA_049273905.1 Actinomycetota bacterium | reverse complement strand
GTTCCGGCCTCCTGGCGTGTGCGGCCGGCTTCCTTGAGTCGCTCGCTGCCGACGATCGTCCCCGTCGCTTCGAACCCGAGTCCGATGGTCTTGTCGGCAAGACCCATCCCGAGCTGGCTTATGTCGCGCGGCTTCAGCATAGGAAAACCCTCCTCCAAACCGGTTGGGATACTTCTATCTTTCCCCAGGAGCGAGGAGGCAAACGATTGCTTTCACTCTGCGGCGGAGGGTCGCGCGGATCCACGGAAGCGAGTCAGGGCGGGTGTTACAATCCTCGCGCGATGACTTTTGTAGTCGTAGTCGGCTCGCCCGGAGGGGTGTAGGCGACCGCGCCTGTTAGCCTTCCGGGACCCCACGAGGGTCCTTTTTCATGGGCGGAGGATGGAGTTGAGCCAAGAGCTTTCGAAGGCGTACGACCCGCATAGCGTCGAAGCACGCATCTATTCCGATTGGGAGCGCTCGGGTGCGTTCGCGCCGCGCGGGGACGGCGACCCCTTCTGCATCGTGCTGCCGCCGCCGAACGTGACGGGCATCCTCCACATGGGGCACGCGCTCGACCACTCCGTGCAGGACGCGATCATCCGCCGGCGGCGGATGCAGGGCTACAGGACCCTCTGGCTGCCGGGTACGGACCACGCGGGTATCGCCACCCAGAACGTGGTTGAGCGCGAGATCGCCAAAAACGAAGGCAAGTCGCGCTTCGACCTCGGGCGCGAGGAGTTCGTGAAGCGCGTCTGGGAATGGCGGAAGCAATCCGGCGGGACGATCACGCAGCAGATGCGCCGGCTCGGCGAGTCGGTGGACTGGTCGCACGAGCGGTTCACGATGGACGACGACCTCTCGCGCGCGGTGCGGCTCGTTTTCGTGCGCCTCTACGACGAAGGGCTGATCTACCGCGGGAACCGCATCATCAACTGGTGCCCGCGGTGCATGACCGCGATCTCCGACATCGAGGTCGAGTACTCGGAGATCGACGGCGAGCTGATCCACATCCGGTACCCGCTTGCCGACGGCTCCGGGCACATCACCGTGGCGACCACGCGCGTCGAGACGATGCTCGGCGATACGGGCGTGGCGGTGCACCCGAAAGACGCTCGCTACAAAGACATGGTGGGGAAGACCGCGATCCTCCCGATCGTCGGGCGCGAGTTGAAGATCGTGTCGGACGACGCGGTCGACCGGGAATTCGGGACCGGCGCGGTGAAGGTGACGCCTGCGCACGATCCGACCGACTTCGAGATCGCGCAGCGGGCCGGGCTCGAGCCGATCAACATCATGAACGCCGACGCAACGCTCAACGAGAACGCCGGCGCGTACGCGGGCATGGACCGCTTCGCCGCGCGGCGCGCGGTGCTCGAGGAGCTACGGTCGCTCGGCGTGATCGAGAAAGAGGAGCGGCCTTATCTGCACTCGGTGGGGCACTGCCAGCGCTGCCACACGGAAGTGGAGCCGCTTCTGTCGCTCCAGTGGTTCGTCAAGGTGGAGCCGCTCGCGCGTCCGGCGATCGCGGCCGTCCGCGAGGGCCGCACGCAGTTCATCCCGAAGCGTTACGAGCGCAACTACTTCGACTGGATGGAGAATCTCCGCGACTGGTGCATCTCGCGCCAGCTCTGGTGGGGGCATCGCATCCCGGTGTTCACGTGTGCCAACGCGCACGAGTTCGCGGCGACCGAGGACCCAACGACGTGCCGTGACTGCGACTCGAAGGAACTGACGCAGGATCCCGACGTGCTCGACACGTGGTTCAGTAGCGCCTTGTGGCCGTTCTCGACCCTGGGCTGGCCGGATGAAACGGAAGACGTAAAGACCTACTACCCAACGGCGGTCCTCGTGACGGGCTACGACATCATCACGTTCTGGGTGTCGCGCATGATGATGATGGGCCTCCACTTCATGGAGGACGTGCCGTTCCGCGACTGTCATATCCACGGCATGGTGCGCGACTACCGCGGCAAAAAGATGTCGAAGTCGTTCGGCAACGCGATGGATCCTCTCGAGCTCATCGACCAGTACGGAGCCGACGCTCTGCGCATGACGTTGCTGCGCTCGGCGACTCTCGGCTCGGACGTCCCGATCGCCGAGAAGTGGATCGAGGGCGACCGCAACTTCGCGAACAAGCTGTGGAACATCTCGCGGTTCGTCCTGATGAACCTCGAGGGCAGCCCGGCCACCGTGTCGCTGCGCTCGACCGACATGTACTGGAGCCGTGCCGACCGCTGGATCCTCTCGCGCCTCGACGCGACGGTCGCAGCGGTCGACGACGCCATGGAGAACTACGATCTCTCGCGCGCGGCGCAGATGCTGCGCCAGTTCACCTGGAGCGAGTTCGCCGACTGGTATGTCGAGTGGGCGAAGGGACCGCTGCACGGGGGAGCGGGCGAGTTCGCCGACGCGACGCGCGCGGTTCTCCGCCACGTGCTCGGAACGGTGCTGCGGCTGCTGCACCCGATCATGCCGTTCGTGACTGAGGAGCTGTATCGCGCGCTGACCGGGGAGGACGCGATCACTGCGGCGTGGCCGACGACCGAACCGACGCTGCAGGATCGCGACGCCGAAACGGAGATGGAGTTCGTGATGGGCGTGGTGGGCGCGCTGCGTCGCTTCCGCGCCGACCACAAGATCCCGCACGCGGCACGGCCCGAGGCGCAGGCGGAGATCTCGGACACCGGCCTCGCGGCGATCTTGCAGGAGGAGATCGAAAGGGTGCGTGCGCTCTCCGGCTGGGGCGAGTTCGCCGTGTCGCAGTCGAACGGGCACGGCGGCCCGCAAGCCCGGCTCGTGGTGCCGGGCGCGACGATCCACGTGCCGCTGGCCGGGCTGCTCGATCTCGACGCCGAGCGCGCGCGTCTCGCGAAGGAGATCGCGGGCCACGAGGAAGACGCGCAACGGTCGCGCACGAAGCTGTCGAACACCGGCTTCCTGAACAACGCCAAGGAAGAGGTCATAGAGCAGCAGCGCGAACGTCTCGCCGAGACCGAGCACGCGCTCGAACGGCTGCGCGCGGCGCTGAAGGACCTCGAGGGCTGACGCGGTGACCTTCACGCAAGCGCTGCGCGCGCTCGAGGCGCGCCAGCCGACTCGGATGGTGCCCGACCTCGACCGCATGCGCGCGCTGTCGGAGCTCCTCGACCATCCGCAACGCACGTACCCGTCTATCCACATCACGGGGACGAACGGGAAGACGACGACGGCGATCGTGGCGACCGAGGTGCTGCGCGCTCTCGGGCTCGGGGTCGGGACGTACACCTCGCCGCACCTGCACTCCGTCCGCGAAAGGATCGCGTACGACGGGGCGCCGATCGGCGAGGACGAGTTCGCGGAGGCTTTCGCCTACCTCGAACCGTTCCTGGCCCGGGTCGACGCGCACGGTGAGATGGTGACCTACTTCGAGACGCTCACGATGCTTGCGCAGACCTGGTTCGCCGAGCGCACTGTGGACGCGGCGGTGCTCGAGGTCGGTATGGGAGGGGAGTGGGACGCGACGAACCTCGTCGACTCACGCGTCGCGATCATCACCGAGGTCGCCGTCGATCATCCAGAGCTCGGAGCGACGCCCGTCGAAATCGCGCGCGAGAAGGTCGGGATCATCAAGCCCGGCGCCGTCGTCGTGACCGGCGAGACCGAGCCGGCCGTGCTCGAGGTCATCGCGGCGAAGGCGCGCGAGGCCGGCGCGGAACTCCGCGTCGAGGGATCGCGCTTCGCGCTCGAAGACAGGCGCCTCGCCGTCGGCGGGCAGACGCTCGACCTCCGGATCGGAGACCGCCGCTATGAGGAGGTCTTCGTCCCCGTGTTCGGCGAGCGGCTCGCGACCGACGTGGTGCTCGGCGTCGCTGCGGTGTCCGCGTTCACCGGCGATCCCGAGATCGACGACGCGGTCCTGCGCGTCGCGCTCGGGAACGTGAGGACGGCCGGCCGTCTCGAGGTCCTCAGGCGGCGGCCGCTCGTGATCGTCGACGGCGCGCACAACCCCGACGCGGCGGATTCGCTACGCGCGGCGGTCGAAGAGTCGTTCCGCTGGGAGCGCCTGGTCCTCGTGCTCGGGATCCTCTCGGACAAGGACATCACCGGCGTCACGCGGATCCTTGCGCCGATGGCCGACGTCGTGATCGCGACGCGGCCGACGTCGACGCGCGCGGCCGGCGCGGACCTCGTCGCGAAGGAAGCGGAGGCGCTCGGGTTCGAGGCGAACACGACGAACACCGTGGAAGGCGCTGTCGCGCTGGCCCTCGAACAAGCGGGCGACGAGGACTGCGTCCTGATCGCGGGGTCCTTCTACACCGTCGCGGAAGCGCGCAACGTCCTTCTGGGACTCACGTAACCACGGCCTATACTTGGCGGGTCAGAACGGAGGATCGATGGCAACGGAACGAACGCTCGTGCTCGTGAAGCCGGACGGCGTGCGCCGCCGCCTGATCGGCGAGGTGATCCGGAGGCTCGAAGCGCGCGGGCTCACCATCGCCGCGGTGCGCATGCTTCAGATGGACAAAGAGATGGCGACCAAGCACTACGAGGAACACGTGGGTAAGAGCTTCTTCGACGACCTCGTGACGTTCATCACCGGCGGGCCCCTCGTCGCGATGGCCGTTGAGGGCGAGGAAGCGATCGCCACCGTTCGCACGACGATGGGCGCGACCGATCCGAAGAAGGCCGCACCGGGAACGATCCGCGGCGATCTCGCGATCGAGCTGACCGAGAACATCGTGCACGGCTCGGACTCTCCCGACTCCGCGAAGCGCGAACTCGCTCTCTTCTTCCCAGACCTGAGGTGACGGCGCGGGGCTCCGGCCCCGTCCGGGTCTCAGAGAGACCGCCCGCCGACCGGCCGCGCGAGCGACTCGACTCTCTCGGACCGGCCGCGCTGTCCGACGCCGAACTGCTCGCGCTCCTCATCCGAACCGGATCCGGCGGCTCCGGCGTGCTCGATGTCGCGGCCCGGCTCCTCGCGACAACCGGGGGCCTCGGCGCGATCGCCCGCCTAACGCCGGCAGAGCTGGCGGCCCT
>JBASRP010000367.1:0-3653 GCA_049273905.1 Actinomycetota bacterium | reverse complement strand
TGTACCGCGTGGCCTCTGCGCTGGCGCGCGCCGGGACCAACATCCACGTCGCGCAGCTCACGACCATCGACGGGGTCGCGGTCGATACCTTCGGCGTTACCGGCCGCAACGGCGCGAAGCTGGACGACGCCGGACGACGAGCGGTCCTGACGGCGTTCGCCGGCAAGACGGCGCTCAGCTGGCGCACCCCGCTGCGGAGGTTCACGAAGACGGGTCGCTCCTAGATTTCTCGAACCACGCGCTCGCCTCGGCGGGCGCGTCGCGGCGTGTCCGGGCTTTCGTCCGTGAACCCACTTGAAACGAGAACTTCACAAACGCGATACAGGCGCGAAACGTGCCGACGTTACCGTGCTCCTCGGCGTCCGAGGGTCGGACGGTCCGTGAGGAAGGGGGAGAACCGTGTCCCATCGTGCTCGTGCCGCCGTACTACTGGTCTTGGTGCTGGCGGCTTTGTTCGCGCTCGGAGCGACCTCCGCGCACGCGCAGGAAGCGTGCGGCGGAAAGATCGCGAAGAGCGAGACTGCCGGCGACCCGTGCGGTGATGTCACGGGCAACATGGGCGATGTGGTCACGAACGACGAAGGGGCCGTCACCGAAGCTCCTGCGACGTACGACCAAGACGTCTTCCAGCAGGTCGCCGACGCGACAGGTAAGAACAAGATCGGGCTCAACCTGACTTGGACGCTCGTCGCGGGCTTCATGGTCATGTTCATGCAGGCCGGCTTCGCGCTCGTGGAAACCGGATTCTGTCGCCGGAAGAACGCCGCCCACGTGCTGATGACGAACTTCATGATCTACGCCATCGGCATCCTCGGGTTCTTCCTCGTGGGGTACGCCCTGATGTTCGGTGGCCTCGGAGCCGGCGTCGGCAACCTCGGAGGAACGAAGCCGCTGGCGCACGCCGGCGCCTCGATCGGTGGCTGGGGCATCTTCGGGACGAAGGGCTTCGGCTTGAACGGGGTCTACGACGTGGGCGTGCTCACCCACTTCCTGTTCAACCTCGTTTTCATGGACACGACGGCGACGATCGTGACCGGAGCCATGGCCGAGCGCTGGAAGTTCTCGGCCTTCATCGTCTACGGCTTCGTCGTCTCGATGTTCTTCTATCCCTTGTTCGGGAACTGGGCCTGGGGCGGCGGCTGGCTGGCGCAGCTCGGTGCGAAGTCCGACCTCGGCCATGGGTACGTCGACTTCGCCGGATCGGGCGTCGTCCATGCCATGGGCGGTTTCCTGGGCTTAGCGGGCGCGGCGGTGATCGGCCCTCGTCTGGGCAAGTACAACAAGGACGGGACGCCGAACACGTTCCTGGCGTACAACCTACCGTTGGCGATCCTTGGCACGTTCATCCTGGCGTTCGGTTGGTTCGGGTTCAACCCGGGATCGACCCTCGCCGCCACGGACCTCCGGATCTCGGTGGTCGCGGTGAACACGATGCTCGCCTCCGCGACCGGCGCCCTGGCGGCGATGTTCTGGTCGATGCGTAAGAAGAAGCTCGGCAAGCCGGACCCCGGCATGTGCGCGAACGGCATGCTCGCCGGACTGGTCGCGATCACGGCGCCTTCGGGCTTCGTGTCGCCGCCGATCTCGCTGCTCATCGGCGCCGTCGCCGGTGTGCTCGTCATCGAGTCGATCTTCTTCTTCGAACGGAAGGCCAAGATCGACGACCCGGTCGGCGCGATCTCGGTGCACGGGATCAACGGGCTGTGGGGTCTCATCTCCCTCGGCCTGTTCGCCGACGGTACGTACGGCGCCAACTGGAACGGCGTGGCCGGCACCGTGAAAGGAGCGTTCTACGGCGACGTCTCCCAGCTGTGGGCGCAGCTCATCGGCTGCGCGACGATCGTCGTGTTCGCCGGCGGCGTCGGCTGGATCTTCTTCAAGCTCCAGCACGCGATCCAAGGCATCCGCGTGACGCCGGAGCAAGAGGCGGTCGGCGTCGACCTATCGGAGATGGGCGTCTACGCCTACCCGGATCTCGAGAACCCCGAGGCGGTGGCTGCGTTGCACACCTCGGCCCACGAGGTCGCGCCCGGCGCGGCGCCGGCCTAGAGAGGGAATGACGATGGCTGCTACCGTGCACACGATGCAAGCAGAAGGCCGCTGTGAACTCTGCGGGGCACGCGACGAAGGAACGTTTCGTTCCCGCGTCGCACACCTGAGGAGGGAACACCCCGCGTACGCGCGGGGCCTCTTCCTCCGGGTGATCGCCCCGGTGGTCTTCCTCGCGGTGATCCTCGTCTTGGCGGCGCTGAAGGCTCCCGCCTGGGCCTACGTCGTCGGGCTGGGGGTTAGCTTCGGCGTATTGTTCCTCGGCAGGATCCGGTCGAAGCAGGAACGATCCGCGGCCGGCGCGACGCCGAAGATGGCGCTGAAACGTGTGCTCCTCGAGGGTGGGATGCGTTTCCTCATCGTGATCCCCGCGGTGGCGCTCCTCATCATCATGCTCAGTCGCAATTAGCACACGATCCGTTCGAACGTTGGGGCCCCGGAGACGGGGCCCCAACCGTTTCCCGCGCGGCGTGGTTAAATCCGCGCCGTGCCCGGCCATCAGATCGTGATCGCGTGAGCAAGCATCTCCACTCCGACGAACGATTCGACCTCGACCTGCTGCGCGGCGCCGTTCGCTACCAGCGCTGGCTGCTTTCGACGCTCGGTCCGATCCGGGGCGAGGTGCTCGAGATCGGCGCCGGCAGCGGCAACTTCACGCGCTGGCTCGCGCCAACGGCGGATCGTCTCGTCGCAGTCGAACCCGATCCCGAGCTCGCGCAGCGCGTGATCGCGCTCGGTTTCGACAACGTCGAAGTCCTCACGTCCCGCTTGGAGACGATGCCACCCGAGCGGACGTTCGACACGGCCGTGATGATCAATGTCCTCGAACACATCGAAGACGACACCGCGGCGCTGGTCGCCATGCGCGACCGGCTCAAACCCGGCGGGCGCGCCGTCGTCGTCGTCCCGGCGCATCAGGTTCTCTACGGACGCCTCGACGAGAAGTACCACCACTTCCGCCGCTACTCGAAGCGCGGCGTCGCCGACGTCTTCGACCGCGCCGGATTCGCCCTCGACAGCGTGCGCTATTTCAATCCGCTGGGCGCGATCGGCTGGCTGGTCCTCGTACGGTGGATGGCGAGCGAGCGACTCGCGCCCTCGTCGATCTGGGTCACGGAGAACATCGTCGTGCCGCTCGGCAAAGGGCTGGACGCTTTGCGGTTCCGGTCATTCGGTCAGAGCGTCGTGGCGCTCGGCCGGCGTCCCGCTTAGAGACCCCAGCGGAACACGAGGACCGACGGATCGCCCGTGTCGATGCGGCGCGACGCGCGTTCGATGAGCGCGCTCGCCGCCGGATCGACGAGACCGGCCCACTGCCGCGGGTCGGCGACGACCCAGCCCTGCGGATGCGCGGCGAGGTAACGCTGGAGCGTCGCGGCGTCGGGGATGAGCGTCGTCCCGCAGTAGATGTCGCGGCTGCCGTCCATGTACATGGCCGCCGCCGGCGCCTCCCGGATCCACTGCCCGCACCGGCCGGTCTCCCAAGACATCGCGAGGGGAGAGGTCGAGAGCAGCGCGTCGCCGGGTTGCATCTGTGCGCGGAGCACGGCGCCGGCGCCGTTCCAGTTCGGGCGCGGGATGAGGCGGCCCGGATGCGCTTCGCT
>JBASRP010000366.1:0-4417 GCA_049273905.1 Actinomycetota bacterium | reverse complement strand
GGGATGGTCCGGGTCGCCGCCTACACCGCCTCACGTTTCAAGGCCGCGGGCTACCGGGTCCTCCGGCAGGACTTCCCGTTCCAGCGCTACTCGATCGACTACGCCGCGGCGCGTAAGCCGATGCTTCGGCGCGACGACGGGGTGCGGTTCAAGGCGGAGAGCGGATTCGACCTCACGAGGCACACGCCGGCGGCCGGGCGCGTGTGCCGCGTGACGGAGGTCGCGGACGTCGGGCCCGGCGACTGCGGCTTTATCCCGTTCGGCGACGCGAGCCCCGAGTGGAAGAACTCGCCGTTCGTTTCGGTCGGCGGGGCGCTCGATCAGATCGTCGCGCAGGGCGGTGCCGGTGCGATCGTGCAAGGCGACCCGGCGCGCGACCTTGTTTTCTCACTGCGTGTGCGGCGCCCGCTCCCGACGGTCGTGGCCGTCGCACGACCGGAGGAACTTATCGGCCGCCTCGTCCGGATGCGCGCGCTCGGTGTCGCGAAGACGGCGACCGGTCACAACGTCGTCGCGATCCGAAGACCTCCCAGCGGTTCGTCGAGCTACGTGATGCTGCTCGCGCACGCCGACGGATGGTTCCAAGCGGCGGCCGACAACGGCTCGGGTTCGGCCGCGGTGCTGCGCGCGGCCGAGCTGCTCGCCGCGAGCCCCCCGAACGTCTGTGTGATCGCGGCGCTCACCGATGCCGAGGAGCTCGGGCTGATCGGCGCCGACCGTCTCGCCGCTGCGCTCGACGCCGGTCTACCCGTCGGCGACGGTGGTGCGCCGATCCGGATGGACGACATCAAGGCCGTCGTGAACCTCGACGCGTGCTCCGCGCGCGCGTCCGACGTGCAAGACGCCGTGCGCGGGATCGCGCGGCAGGACGCTGCGGTGTTCTCGTGGCGCGCGATGGTCTCGTCGGAGAATCCCCTTCTGACGGGGGCATTCCTCGCGCGCTTCGCCGCGAACGGCGTCCTCGGCGCGCCGGTGCCGGCGGCCCTCTTCAAGCCCGTCGAGAACGGGTCGTTCGGCGGCCGCCACCGGACCGACGTCGCCGCCTTCGCCGAGCGCGGCATCCCGTTCGTCTGGCCCGTGGTCGGCTACCCCGAGTACCACACGGATGGGGACGGGCTGAACGCCGTCGATCCTGCGGACCTGGAAGCCGTAGCCGTCGCGGCCGCGGAGTTCGTCGCCGATCTCGCCGTGCTGCCGCTCCCGCGCGTCCCCGAACCGCTGCGTTAGTTCGCGCGTTTGCGACGGGCGGCGTCGCGCGCGCAGCGCGCGCAGAGTCCCAGCACCGCGAAGTGCGTGAAGTTCGCCCGGAACCCGAACCGCTTCTCGAGCGCCCGCGCGAACGGCCCGGTCGTCGAATCCTCGACCTCTTGCAGCGCGCCGCAGTTCTCGCACACGAGGTGCTGGTGCAGTCCGGCCGTGCCGACGTGGTAGACGCTTGCGGTATGGCCCAGGTGCGCGTGGCAAAGGATCCCGACTTCTTCGAGCGACGCGAGCGTGCGGTAGACGGTTGACGGGCTGACCGCCGGGAGCTTGCGGCGCACGCGCTTCACGATCTCCTCGGCCGTCGCGTGGCCGGCGGCCGCGGCGACCGCCTCGAGCGTCGCTTGTCTCTGTGGGGTCCGGCGCAGCCCGTGCGAGCGGATCAGATCGTCGATGCCCTCGAGCGCGTGGTCGTGGTCGGGCCGGGCCTTGGCGGCTTTCACGCGGTCAGTGTATCCGCACGCCGCTGCACGTGCGACCTGCTCGCAGCTAGCTCTCGAGCAGCTTCCGCTTCCGCGCTTGGAACTCGTCGTCGGTGAGGACGCCCTTGTCGCGGAGGTCCGCGAGCTTTGTCAGCTCGTCCGCCAGCGAGGGGCCGCCGGCGCGGCCGATGCCTTTGCGCGACTCGGCCGCGCGGTAGATCTCGAGCTGGACCTGCTCGGGAGAGCGGATGTCGGCGAAGCGGTTCTGGCCGCTCTCGCCGGCCGACTCGATGATCAGGTCGCCGGCGCCGATCATGCGCTCGAGGACACGCTGCGCGAACGTCACGTCATTGATCGTTTCGAGCGGGATCTCCTTCGAGTGCTTCGCGATGACGCCGTGGCGGGTGATGACGCGTTCGTTGGTCAGCACGAACAGCGTGAACCGCCACCGCACGGCCGGCACCGCCGCCAGAGGGATCCAGAGCACGAACGCCAGGCCGATGATGATCCACTGCAAGACCTGGCGGACGTCCGTCTTCCCGCCGGTCTTCACGTAGAGAAAGCCCGACACGGCGCCGATGACGACGGTCCAGAACACCGGCTTCACGAGCGAGATCCAGTGCGGCCGGAGGTCGAGGATGATCTCCTCGCCCTCGGTCAGGAGCCGGCGCGGGAACGGCACGGCACGATGCTACGCCCGGTCGGGTCGGTTGGCCGAGTGCCCGGCGCGATGATTCAATCCCACGCGCGATGAGCACCGAGGACCTCTCAACAGCGCAGGGCGAGGCGGCCCTGCCCCCGCTCGTCGACCCGCCGTCCCTCGAGCGTTATCTGGCAGACGCGCTTCCCGGCGACGGAGAGTTCTCCGTCGAGCGGCACCAGGCCGGTCACTCGAACGAGACGTTCTTCATCCGCCGCGGCGCGACCGAGTGGGTTCTGCGTCGTCCGCCACGGCCGCCGTACCTCCCGACCGCGCACGACGTGAAGCGTGAGTACACGGTGCTGAAGGCGCTCGACGGCACCGAGGCCCGCGCGCCGCGCCCGGCGCTGTTCTGCGACGACGAGTCCGTGATCGGCGCGCCGTTCTATCTGATGGAGAAGGTCGACGGCGTCGTCATCCGCGACACGATCCCACCGTGGCTCGACACCGATGATGAACGGAAGCGCATCGGCGAGGAATTGATCGACGCGGCCGCGGAGCTCCACGCGGTGGATTACAAAGCGGTCGGCCTCGAGGGCTGGGGCAAGCCGACCGGCTACGTCCAGCGGCAGCTCGTGCGCTGGGGCAAGCAGCTCGAGGGCGCGACGAAGTTCACGCGGCCCCTGCCGGACTACGAGTCGATCGCGTCGTGGCTCGACGAGCACCAGCCGCCGGAGCAGACGCCGGCGATCGTTCAAGGCGACTACAAGCTCGACAACGTGATGTACGGGCCCTCTGCCCCGGCGCGGCTCGTCGCGATCCTCGACTGGGAGATGGCGACGATCGGCGATCCCCTCGCAGACATCGGCTGGATGCTGTCGTTCTGGATCGAGCCGGGCGAGCGCCCGGATTCGTTGCACGGCGCGCTCAGCGATGTCTTCGGATCGGCGGGATGGTCGACGCGAGGCGCGCTGATCGGTCGCTACGAGCAACGCACCGGCCGGTCCATGACCGACATCCGCTTCTACACGGCGCTGGCGATCTGGAAACTCGGGATCCTGCTCGAGGGCTCCTACGCTCGGCACCTGATGGGCACGACCGACGATCCGTTCTTCGAGATGCTGAAGGAGGGCGTCCCGCTGCTGGGCGCCCGCGCGCTCGAGGTCATCCGTTCTGGCTAAGACGCTGCTGCTCGACTTCGGTGGCGTGCTGACGACGCCGGTCCGCGAATCGTTCGCCGCGTTCGCGCGCGCCGAAGGTATCGACCCCGAGGCTTTGTGGCGCTGCATGCGCGACGTCGCGCGGACCGAGGACGACCCCTTCACGCTCGTCGAGACCGGCAGGATCGCGCTCGAGGAGTTCGACGCGCGCCTCGCGACTCTCTTCAACGACACGCTCGGGACCGCGATCGTTGCCGAGAACCTGAAAGTCCGGCTCTTCAGTGGCGTCGGCTCGGACGAGGCGATGATCGGCGCCGTGCGCCGCGCGCGCGAACAGAACGTGCCGACCGGCCTGATCTCGAATTCGTGGGGCGGGAACTACGGCGAGGGTGGCTACCAGCGCGAGATGTTCGACGAGCTTTTCGACCACGTCGTGATCTCGGGCGAGGTCGGCCTCCGCAAGCCGCAACCAGAGATCTACCTGCTCGCCGCCGACGCCCTGAAAGCCGAACCGGCCGAGTGCGTGTTCGTCGACGACTTCCAAGTCAACGCAGACGGCGCCACCGCGGTCGGGATGCGCGGCATCCAGCACCGCACTGCGGACGAAACGATCCCTCAGCTCGAGGAGTTCCTCGGCGTCGGACTGCGGTAGAGGCTCTAGCGACCGAAGCGCTTCTGCGGCTGCTCCGGCTCGGAAGCCGGCGGCGCCTTCGCGGCCGTGAGCTCGCGCTCGAGCCGCTGCACCTTCTCGTCGAGCTCGCGCACCCGCTGGTTGAGCAGACGCATGGCGAGAACCGTGGCCGGCGTGTCGACGGCCAACTCGTTGTCGTTCATCGCCCGCTCGACTTTCGACACGAGACCGTCGGCCATCGGCGCGGCCGCGGACGCTGCCATCGGTCGCTCGACCTTCGGAGCGCGGGCGCGCGGCGCCGGGC
>JBASRP010000365.1:0-2509 GCA_049273905.1 Actinomycetota bacterium | reverse complement strand
GCGAACCTGATCGCGGCGGCCCCGGCGGTGATCGCCGGACGCATGCGGCCCGCGCCGGCGTTGCGCACGGAATAACGCGCTAGCCCATCATCTGGTTCAAGAACTTGTGGAAACGATCCTTCGTCGGGTCGGTCTGCCATTCGTACTCGGTGACGTTTGCGATCGCCTCGGCTCTGTCCCGCCCCCACAACTTCGCGATCACCGCGAGCGCCATGTCGGTCCCGGCGGACACCCCCGATGAGGTGACGAACGAACCGTCTTCGACCCAGCGCGCCGCCTCGACCCATTCCACCTTGTCGCTCTGTGAACGCGCGAAGTCGAAGACCATCTTGTTCGACGTGGCGCGCCGGCCGTCGAGCAAGCCGGCTTT
Source organism: Actinomycetota bacterium (assembly GCA_049273905.1). GTDB lineage: Bacteria > Actinomycetota > AC-67 > AC-67 > AC-67 > JBASRP01. The sequence goes on along the minus strand of JBASRP010000365.1, from coordinate 2,139 downwards.
CGCGAGGAGCGCGGATCCGGTGCAGACCGACATCGTGATCTCGGCCGCCGCCGCGCGGTCGCGCAGGAACGGGATGATCGGCGTGTCGAGCTGCGAGCGCGTGCCGAGACCGCCCGGAACGAGGATCAGGTCGAGGTCCGGCGCGTCGTCGTAGCCGTGCTCTGCCACGGTGGTCGGGCCCGGCCACGAGCGGACCGGGCCCGGCTTCTCGGCGATGGTGACGATGCGCAGCTCGGGTCCGATGCAACCGAACATCTCGAGCGGACCGTAGAGATCCAGGAGCTCGAAGTTCTCGTAGAGCACCGCGCCGAGCGTGCGGTTCGTTTCACCCATCGCTCGTCTCCCCCGAGCGGAGCAGGCAGAAGGTTACTTACCTTTCTTCGCCTTCTTCGCCGCTCGCTTCTCTTTCAGGCTCCGCTTGGGCTTCTTGCCCTTGTCCTTGGGGCTGCTGCCTCTGTCTTTCGCTCCCATGACGGCTCCTTCGTCGTGGTCGCGTCAATGCTACCAAGCAATGAAGGAGTGCAAGCCGCGGAAGTTGATTCGACCCCCGCGATGGGTAAGGGCTTCGAGAGGAACGTGGAACGGGCTCGGGGGCAGAGGAAAGGGGCTCGTGATGCCCGAGACGGTTCGGGATGTGATGACGAAAGATCCGGTCACGCTGCCGGGCGACGCGACGGCGAGCGATGCGGCGCGGAAGATGCGCGAGGCCGACATCGGGCCGGTGATCGTCGCGAACAACGGCAACATCCATGGCATCGTGACCGACCGCGACATCGTGGTCCGTGTGATCGCCGAAGGGAAAGATCCGACCTCGACGACGCTGGAGTCGATCTGCAGTGACCAACTGATAACGCTCGAGCCCGATAGTCTGGTCGGAGCGGCGATCTCGATGATGAAGGACAATGCGATCCGCCGCGTGCCGGTTGTGAAGAACGGCCATGCGGTCGGCATCGTCACCCTCGGCGACCTCGCCACCGAACGCGAACCGAAGTCCGCGCTCGGGATGATCAGCGAGGCGCCGCCGAACAAGTAGCGCGAGGGCTCTTCGTCGACGAGGCGTGTCGGGCGCGCCTCGCCGCTCTTTTGCGCACCGCAGTCTCCCTTCCGAAGTCGCTGCGCGAACCGCCCCTAACAACCTGAGGGAGTGTTCGACCGGATGAATCAGCATTCAGGTCCATCGAGCGTTTTAAGGGTGTATAAACGACATAGGGGATGTCGCTGGGGCCTGCGATAGGAGCTTCCATGCAGAACTCCAACGAGCGACGCTCTCCTAATAGCGAGGACGATGATGCGCGCCCGGAATCCGCGTCGCAGCAGCCGAAGTCGCGCCGCGGCGACCAAACCCGCACGCGGATCCTCGACGCCGCAGAGGAAGTTTTTGGGCGTCGCGGGTACCACGGCGCGTCGATCGTCGAGATAACCCGGCAGGCGGGCGTCGGACTCGGCACCTTCTATCTGTACTTCCCCAGCAAACTCGACATCTTCAAGCACCTTCTCCGTTCGCGGCAGGCGGAGTTCATCCACGAGACGCGCCGCGCGGCGGAGGGCGCGACCGACCAACGCGAGGTCATACAGAGCGCGTTCCGCGCGTACTTCGAGTGGATGTCGCAGCGGCCGAACCTCTTACGCATGTTCCGCGAGGCGGAGTTCGTCGATCCATCGCTCCTGGCGGAGCTCTACCGGGCGCCGGCGAAGGCGTACAAGGACCGGCTCGTCCGCGCCATGGAGCAGGGATACGTCGACACAACTCTGGATCCCGAGGTGCTCGCGTGGTGCCTCATGGGCATGACGGAGTTCTGCACCCTCCGCTGGATCGTGTGGCCGCGCGACGACGATTTCGACACGTCGCGCTACGACGCGTTCGTCGAGATCATCTCGCGCGCGCTCGGCGTCGGAACGCAGCCGAGCGTCACCCCGTAGTCGCTAGTCGTCGAGCGGTTTCGCGCGGCCCTTCTTGATCGCGCCCCGCGCTTTCTTGCTCGCCAGGCGCCTCTCGCGCGCGCCGCGCGTGGGCTTGGTGGGAACGCGCGGCGGAGGTGGCGGACGCAGCGCCGAGGCGAGGAGCCTGCGCAGCGATTCCATAGCCGCCAAACGGTTCTGCGCCTGCGAGCGTTCTCCTTGGGCGACGACGCGCACGCG
>JBASRP010000360.1:0-3502 GCA_049273905.1 Actinomycetota bacterium | reverse complement strand
GGACGTGATGGCCATGCTCGCGCCCGAAGGTCCCGTGTATCAGGCCGGAACGCTCTCAGGGAATCCGGTGGCGGTCGCCGCCGGTCGCGCTGCCCTCGCGCAGCTTGCCGAGGATCCGCCGTACGAGCGGCTCGAGGCGACGGCGGAGGTCCTCTGCGACGGCCTCGCGCGCGCGGCAGCCGATGCGGGCGTCCCGCTGAGGATCAACCGCGAAGGCTCCCTCTTCTCGGCGTTCGCGACCGCCGAACCCGTAGTCGACTACGCGTCCGCATCACGCCAGCGCGCCGGCGCCTACGCGGCGTTCTTCCACGCGATGCTGGCGCGCGGCGTCTGGCTGGCACCGAGCGCGTTCGAGGCCTGGTTCCTCTCCGACGCCCACAAGCGGGACGACATCGATCGCACGCTAGAGGCTGCGGCGGAAGCGTTCCGCGAGATCCCGGCGCCCTAGGCGCCGGTTCGAACCGTCGTCACGGTCGTCGCCGTCTCGGACTCGCGCACCCGTTGCTTGATCTCGTCGCGGGCGAGCAGCCAGAGGTGCAGCGCGAACAGAACGATCGACGACACGAGGAAGTACAGCGAAGGCAGGAAGACGGTGCCCTTGTCACGCATCGCGAAGACGGTGATCGCGGGATGCTTCGAGGACGCCGGGATCGTCACACCGAAGAGCAACCGGCCCTTGCCGGCGTTCTTGAATCGGATCTCCGCGGCGGGAACGGCCTTCTCCTCGGGTGAGAGCTTCGCCTCGGCGGTCGCGTCTAGCCGGCGCCTGAAGTTGTAATCGGCCGCAACCTCCGAGCCGAGCTTGCGCTCCTGCATGAAACCGGCGACCGCCGGCTCGACGAGCGCCTTGATCGAGTCGATCTCCCCCGCGGAATCGATCGCGCCGGTGTTGTTCTTGTCGGTGTTGCCGAGGTACTTCTTCCCGGGTTCATCCCAGCCGCCGGGGAACGTCGCTATCTCCGTCTTGAAGTCCGTCGCGAACTCCGAGTCCGGATGGAACACGATCCACTCCGGCTCGCGTCCGCGCGGCCCGAATCCCGGACCGGTTCCGGGGATCCCGACGAGCCACACCAGCGACAGGATGATGATGAAGCCCATCAGGCTGACCATGATCACGTAATACGCACGGCGCCAACCGAAGAGCGTCGTCAGCAGGTAGTAGAGCGTCCCGATGAAGATGGCGGCGGCGGTAAGGACGACGCCAACGGCGGCGGCACCGGACCATTGTCCTTCGAGGCCGAGAGGGATGAACCCGAACATCACCTGATCTCCTGGATGCTCTTGATGAAGTTCACGAGCGCCTGCACTGCGTCGTCGCCGAGGTGACCCCAAGCCGGCATCGACGGCCTGTCGATGTTCAGGCGTCCCTTCTTGATGACGTCGAAGATCTGTGTCTCGCTGTTCCGCTGGAACTCGATCGTGAGATTCGGGCCGACGCTGCCGGTGGCCGCGCTGCCGTGACACACCGCGCAGTTGTCGGCGAACAGCTTCGCGCCGTTCGGTGAGGGCACCGGCGTCGTCGCGACTTGGAAGTTGATGATGTAGTTCAAGAGGTCGTCGACGGCCTGTGAGTTCAGAGGCCCACCGAAACTGAGGCCCCACGTCGGCATCGGCGTTCCCGGACGCCCGCGCTCGATCGCGTCGCGCAGCAACTGCTTGACCTCGTCCACGGTGCGGCCGGCTGCCGTGTAACGCGCGACGGCGAGGCGCAGTGGAGGTTCGGCGTACTGCACCTGCACCGGCTTGCCCGTCTTGCGGTCGACGATCGTGAAGTTTCGGAGCCCACCGGCGCCGCCGGTGCCGTGGCACTCGGCGCAGCCGACCGAGGTGAGCGTCGTCCCAGCCGGACTGAAGAGACCCTCGCCGCGCGTGACGGAGGCCCTCAGGAACTGGTTCTCCTTCAACGACAGCCGTGTCGGCTCGCGCAGCCAGTACACCGGGAGGAAGACGGCCATGAAGACCATGCTGATCGTCGTGAGCCCTATCCAGCGGTCGAGGACGCGCGTTTCCAGATCCGCGTCCGACGGGCCCGGCCGGAAGCCCTGTGGAACCTCGCCTTTGCGCGTGCGTGGGCCGCCCAGCGCCGTGACGACGAGGAATCCGAAGAAAGCGACGATGGCGACGCTGACGATGATCGCTGTGGTAACGCGGTTATCTGTTGCGGCGAGCGGAACCAATGCACCCCCGGCAATCGTCATCGGCTATTTGTGCTCCGTCTGCTGGCGAACCTCGGCGCAGAACGCGCCTTCGCGTTCCTGACCCGTCGTGTTGGTCCCGCGCGGTGGGCCGGTGACGACGAAGACCGTATCGACCGTCACGGTGTCCCCGTCGACGGTGAGGGGGAAGCGGTCGAGGCCGCGCGGCGCGGGGCCGAGCTTGTACTCGCCGGCCTTGTTGTACTTCGAGCCGTGGCAGGGGCACTCGAACCATTGCGACGTCACGCAGAACGGCACCTTGCAGCCGAGGTGCACGCACCGCTGGTACAGGGCCATCATGCCACCCGCGACCAGCCCGCCCTTGTAGAGGGTGTCCGCCCCGTCCCCCGCGTAAGGAACGAGGTAGAAGCGGCCGGGAGCGTAGTAGAACGGCCCGCGCGACGACGTCATCGCCGCCTTGATGTCGGCGAGACCGGTCGGCACGACCACCTTGCCGCCGAAGCCTCCCTTCGGGGTCGTCCACAGCATCGCGATGGACAGCGCCCCGAAGTCCAACAGAGCCACACCGAAGCCGAGGCCGAGGATCCGGCCGAAGAATCCGCGGCGGTTCATTTGCCGCGGCGGCCCGATCAACGGCCGGTGGCTCTTCGGGCCTTCACGCTTGGCCCGCATGATCGCGTTCAGGTTGACCATGATGAGCCCGGCGCCGGCGAGACCCACGGCGACCCCGAATCCGATCGCCACCCAATTCCATGCACTGATCGCCAGCATCGTCGTCCTTTATAGATCGAAGAAGAGTCCGGTCTTCCAGGGCCAGATCCAGTTGAAGCCGGGGCCGCGGAAGAACGATCCGATGATCACGAGCACGGCCCAGAACATGATGAACATCGTGAACGCCACGATGGCGAACTTCCGCCGGTCGGGGATCATGCTCGGGTTCTTGTCCGCGTAGGGGAGCGCCATCAACGCGAAGATCCCGAGACCGGGCAGCGTCACGCCGGCGACCATCGGGTGGAAGTAGCGCAGCAACTCCTGCAATCCGAGGAAGTACCACGGCGCCTTCGACGGATTGGGCGTGAACGAGAAGTTGGCGAGCTCGCGGAACGGCGCGTTGACGAACGTCGAGAACACGAGCAGCGCGGCGAGCACGACGACGAAGGAGAGGAACTCCTCGGCCAGCAGGTGCGGCCACACGTTGACCTTGTCCTCCTGGCGCTTCTCGACGCGCTGGATGCCCGAGGGCGGGACCATGGCGAGCAGGCGGTGCGTCTCGCCGACGCCTTTGCCGCGCCCGCCGCCGTTGCCGGCCTTGACCCCGGTCGCCGCGGCGACGCGCGCCGCACGCT
>JBASRP010000348.1:0-3044 GCA_049273905.1 Actinomycetota bacterium | reverse complement strand
GACCTGCTCTCGTTGCTGGCGCTGCCGGCGGCGAGCGCCATCCCGGCCGGGCTCACCGCCGCAGCACGGCCGGAGGTGATCTCCGCGTCGGGTCCGTACCGCCTCGCCGACAAGGACGGCTACGTGCCCGAGCACAGCATCCATCTCGTTCGCAACGAGGCGTGGGAGGAGTCGAGCGATCCCGTCCGCCGCGCGTGGGTCGACGAGATCTCGGTCGAGATCGGAGCGGACCCGGCCGAGATCCAGCGCCGGCTCACCGACGGCCGCGCGGATCTGTCCGGCGACGTCGGGCCGGTCGCCGCGATCGCGAACGGCGTCGCGGCCGACCGCGTCGTCGCGGCTCCGAACGGATGCCTCCGCTACCTGTTCATGAACACACGCGTCGCGCCGTTCACGTTCCGCAGCGTGCGCGCGGCGGTGCGCGCGGCTCTCGACCGGAATGCTGTTGCGGCTCTGCAGCCGGGACGCGGCCACGCGGCGGCGTCGATCCTGCCGCCGACCGTCGAGGGCTACGACGCGACGCTCGCCGTGCCGGACGCCTATCCCGCGCTCGCGCGGCGGATCCTCGCGGGCACGTCCGCATTCCGGACGGGCTTCGCCACCAGGCTGGTGGTGGGGTCACGCGCGCTCGACCGGCAAGAGGCGGCCGCAGTTGTACGCGCGCTCCGGCCCGCCGGGATACGCGCCGCGATCACCGCCGTTCCGATCGCGTCTCTCTACGAGGACCGCTACGAGGTTCCGGCCGCGAAGGTCCCCATGGGTATCGCGACCTGGTGCGCGGACTGGTCGGGCCTCGGCGGCCGCAGCATGCTCGGTCCTCTCGTCGACGGACGGGGCCTGAGCTCGCGCGGGAACACGAACTACACCGGGATGCATGACGTCTCCGTCGAGCGCACGCTGGACGCCGCGTTGGCCGAACGAGACCCGGCGAAGGCTCGCGCGATATGGATCCTGGCCGACGCTCGCGCGTCAGACGTCGCGGTGGTCGTGCCGCTGATCCATCTGACAGAAACCTCGCTGCTCGGTCCGCGGGTCAACGGATTCGTGGCGCACCCGTATTTCGTGCGCGGCGATCTCACGGCCATCTGGCTGAACGCGTCGTAACGCCGGGGTTCCACCCGCCCACCCGGCCGGGTCTCCCGGCCTCCGGTACACTGTCCCGACCGACCGCACGGAAAGGTTTCGACGTGGAAGCGCTGACCCTGACGTTCCAGATCATCTCGTCTCTGCTGCTGATCCTGTTCATCCTGCTGCACGCAGGACGCGGCGGCGGTCTGTCCGAGATGTTCGGCGGCGGCATGGGCGCCGGCGGTGGCTCGACGACGGTCGAGAAAAACCTCGACCGCATCACCGTCGTCACCGCAATCGTTTTCCTTGTGTCAACCGTCGCCTACCACTTCCAGGTCCGGGCCTAACCGAATGCTCCGGCGCCGCGGGGCGCTGCCGGCCTGGGGGATCTCTCTCGCGCTCGTCCTGAGCGCCTGCTCGGGTGGGGGCGGCGACGCCAAGCCCGTTCCCGGGGGGACGCTGCGCGTCAACGTGCGCGACCTCGGCAGCCTCGATCCGGCCGCCACGACCGGACGCGGCGGGCTCCTCGCGATCGGCCAGCTTTTCGACTCACTGACCACGATCGATCCGAAGACGGGAGAGACTATCCCGGCCGCTGCGGCGTCGTGGACGACATCCGCGAACGGGCTGGCGTGGGACTTCACCCTGGCGGACGCGACCTTCCAGGACGGCACGCCCGTCACCGCGGCGAGCTTCAAGGCCGCGTTCGATCGCATCGCGCGGAAGGCGACGGGCTCCGACGTCGCGTTCCAGCTCGAAGCCGTGCAAGGGTTCAACGCGGCGAAGATCGCCGGCACTGCGCAAGGCCTCTCGGGCGTCCAAGTGGTGAGCCCGAAGGTGTTACGCGTCGCTCTCGACCGGCCCTTCGCCGAACTCGGCGAGTTCCTGGCGCACCCGGCGCTGGCCCCGTTGCCGGTGTCGATGTTGAATCACCCACAGGCGTTGCAGAACCAGCCGATCGGGAACGGCGCGTTCAAGATGGCCGCACCTCGGGCGGGCGACCGCGTGGTGCTCGAGCGGAACGACACGCACGCCGGCGGGACCGCGTATCTCGATCGCCTCGAGATCCGTCTCGTCGGCGACCCCGATCAGTCCTGGCGTGATTTCCTTGGGAACCGCGCCGAGGTGAGCGAGGTGCCGACGAACGCGCTGTCGAACCGGGCACGCGCGGGCACCGGCGGCTTCTCGCCGTTCTGGGCCGCGCTGTACTACGGCCCGAATATCAAGAACCCCAAGTATCAGAACCCCCGGGTGCGCGAAGCCATCTCGCTCGCAATCAATCGCGAACAGATCGCCGAGACCGTGTACGGGGGAACGAAGGAGCCGGCGTCGGGGCTGATCCCGCGGGGCGTGCGCGGCTACGCGCGTGACGCGTGTCCGAACTGCAAACGCGACGTCGAGCGTGCGCGTTCGCTGATCCAGGCGGCGTTCGGCGGCAAGCCGCCCGAGATGATCATCGACCACCTCAACGCATCGCCGCCGCGCGAAGTCGCGCAAGCGATCGCCGGCGACCTCGAAAGTATCGGCCTGCGCGTCGCGCTGCGCGAGCACAGCTCGACCGACTATCTGAACCTGCTCGAGCGCGGCCAGCACGAGATCGCCGAGTACGGATGGCTATCCGAGGTGCCGAGCCCCGACGGGTTCCTCGCGCAACAGCTGCGTACCGGCTCGGCGAACAACCACACGGGTTTCTCCGACCGCATCTTCGACTCGCTGATCGATCAGGCACGCTCCGCGAAGACGGATGAGGCCGCGCTCGACGGCTACCGCAAGGCCGAGCAGCGGGCGCTGGAGTTCTTGCCGCTGATCCCGATCGTCTTCTACCGCAACCACATCGGTGTCGCGGAACGCGTGCACGGGCTGCAGGTGGATGGAGCGGGATTGTTCGATGCGGCAGGCGTCTGGATCGAACGCGGGTAGGCGGATCCTCGCGCGTCGCGCCGCTGCTGTCGTCGCGCTGGCCCTCGCGCTAACGG
>JBASRP010000346.1:0-3407 GCA_049273905.1 Actinomycetota bacterium | reverse complement strand
GTACGGCGCCAAGCGCATCGCCGGGAAGGGGATGCGGTTCGTGTGGCTGAGCGAGGGCTTGACGTTCCGCACGCAACGCGAGGTCGTCCGCTTCCTCTACTGCCACGAGTGGTACCACTGGTACCTGAAAGAGGTGCTCGGCCAGCGCAGCGCGGCCGAGACCGCATGCGACCGCTTCGCTTTGCGCAACTACCGCCGCCGCACGGTCACCCTGGACGACGCGCAGCAGGCTTTGCGTCGGCGCTAGAGTGGCCGGGATGTCTCAACTGCGCGTCGGCGCGGGACTTTCCACGGATCCGGACCCTGTCGTCGCGGTGCGAACGGCCGCCGCCACGGCGGCGGCCGGGCTCGGCGGCGAGTCGTGCGATCTCGCCTTCGTTTTCGTGTCGCCGCATCACCTCGCGGCGATGCCGATCGTGCTCGCTGCGCTACACGAGGCGCTGACGCCCGGCGCGGTGCTGGGGTGCAGCGGTCTGTGGATCGTCGGCGGCGACCGCGAAGTCGAGGATTCACCGGCCGTGTCGATCTGGGCCGGACACCTGCCCGGGACGACGGTGACGCCGTTCGCGCTGGACTACGACCAGACACCCGACGGCGACGCGTTCCTCGGCTGGCCGGACGAGATCCCCGAGGGCGCGACGGCCGTCGCGATCGCCGACCCTTTCACGTTCCCGGCCGACGCGTGGCTCGGGGGACTGAACGACGTGCATCCGGGGTTGCTCGTTATCGGCGGCCTCGCGTCCGGCGGCAACGCGCCCGGCGCGAACCGTCTGATCAAGGACAACGAGATCCTCGCCGGAGGCTGTATCGGCGCGTTGATCTCGGGACGCGTGAGCGTGCGCGCGCTCGTGTCGCAGGGATGCAAGCCCGTCGGTGTGCCGTACGCGGTGACCGCCGCCGAACGCAACGTCCTGCTGGAGCTCGCCGGTCAACCGCCTCTCGACCGTGTGCGCGAGACGTTCGCATCGGCGGACGAGGTCGACCGCCACGCGATGCAGACCGGATTGCACGTCGGCCGCGTCGTCAACCCGTACAAGGCCGACTTCGCGCGCGGCGACTTCCTGGTGCGCAACGTGCTGGGCGCAGACGAGCAGTCGGGCGCTCTCGCGGTAGGCGATCAGGTCGCGGTGGGGGAGACGATCCAGTTCCACGTGCGTGACGCTGCGAGCGCCGACACGGATCTGCGCACGATGGTGTCGTCCGTCGAACGGCCCGGCGGCGCGCTGATGTTCACGTGCAACGGCCGCGGCTCGCGTCTGTTCGGCGCGCCGGACCACGACGCCGGCGTGGTCTGCGGCACGTTCGGCGTGCCGCTCGCCGGATTCTTCTGCGCCGGCGAGCTCGGCCCCGTCGGGGGGCGCAACTTCCTGCACGGTTTCACGGCGAGCCTGGCTCTGTTCTACGAGTCGTAGTCGTGCTGCTGTTCCTCGTCCGCCACGCGCTCACGCCGCACACCGGCGACAAGCTGAGCGGCTGGATGCCCGGGATCTCGTTGTCCGACGAGGGGCGTTCGCAGGTCGCCGATCTCGTCGAGCGGATGAAGCCCGTGCACCTCGACGCGATCTATGCGAGCCCTCTCGAGCGCTGCATCGAAACCGCCCGCCCCGTTGCCTCGTCGAAGGGACTGCGGGTGCGGGTGCGCGACGGGCTTGGAGAGGTGCGCTACGGCGACTGGGAAGGCAAACGACTGCGCACGCTCGCGAAGACGAAGCTCTGGAAGCAGGTCATGGCGCGGCCAAGCGAGGCACGCTTCCCCGGCGGCGAGACGATCCGCGAGACGCAGTTCCGGGCGGTCTCGGCGATCGAAGGGCTCAACGGCGAGCACCCCAAGCAGGCGGTCGGCGTGTTCACGCACGCGGACGTGATCCGCGTCGCGCTCGCGCACTACGCCGGCGTCCCGCTCGACCTGTATCACCGTCTGGTCGTCGCTCCCGTGTCGGTGACCGTGCTGTGGATCGGCTCCGGCGGTCCGCGCGTGCTGAAGGTGAACGACACCGGATCCCTCGACGGATTCGGCCAGCCCAAGCGACGCCGCGGATGAGCGGGTCCTTCGAGCTCGACCCGGTGACGCGGCTCACCGCCGGCGCCGTCGGCGAGCCCGGAAACCGCACCTTCTACATCCAGGCGCGCTCGGCGGACCAGCTCGTGACGCTCCACGCCGAAAAGGAACAGGTGCGCGCGCTGGCGGAGTCGATCGTGTCGATGCTCGAGGCTCTCCCGGTCACTGAGGACGAGCCCACGGTCGCGACGGACGACCTCGAGCTCGAGGAGCCGCTCCTCCCCGAATGGCGCATCGGACCGATGGCGCTGCGCTACGACGAATCCCGCGACCGCATATTGGTGATAGCGAGTGAGCTGCTCGAGGAAGAAGAGGCCGAGACCGAGAGGGAGGCTGCTACCGCGACCTTCGTCGCCAGCCGCGCGCAGGCGCGCGCGCTCGCCGAGCACGCGGAAGAGGTCGTCGAGGCCGGCCGTCCCCGGTGTCGCTTCTGCGGCTTCCCCTTGGACCCCGACGGTCACGCGTGCCCGGCGATGAACGGACACCGCGAGAGCTAGATGGCGACCGAGGTTTCGTCCGAGCGCATCCTGTCGCTCTTGAGCCGCGGCACGCTGGAACCCGTCGGGCTCCTGCCCGGCGCATCGAACGACACGTTCCTGGCGACGATCGCCGAGGAAGGGCTCGAGACGTACGCCGTCTACAAGCCGCGCGACGGTGAAGCGCCGCTGTGGGACTTCCCCGACGGCTCGCTGTACCGGCGCGAGATGGCTGCCTACGTCGTCAGCGAGGCGCTCGGATGGGAGCTCGTTCCGCCGACGGTGATCCGCGACGGCCCGATGGGCGTCGGCATGGTGCAGCTCTTCGTCGACCACGAGCCGACCGAGCACTACCTCACCCTCGCCGAGGCGCACGCGGATGTGTTCCGGCGCGTCGCGGCGTTCGATCTCGCCGTGAACAACGCCGATCGCAAGTCGGGTCACTGCTTGCTGCAGCGCGGCACCGGCCGGATCTACGTCGTCGACCACGGGGTCACGTTCAACGTGCAACCCAAGCTCCGAACCGTCATCTGGGAACACGCGGGGGAAGCGATCCCGGCCGAGATCCTGGCCGACCTCGCCCAGCTCGCCTCGACACTCGCCGCCGGTGACGTGCGAACTCTCATGGACGAACTTCTCGCACCGGAGGAACTGGACGCACTGGAGACGAGGATCGCCGCCTTGATGCAGCACGCGGTGTACCCGGAGCCCGGCCCGGGACGGCCGTACCCGTGGCCGCCGATCTGAACAGCGTGTACAACTCATGACGATGCGCCGACTTCTCGTCACAGCAGTGGTCTTGATCCTCGCCCTCGCGTCGTGCTCGGGAAAGAAGGAGGAGGCGTCGACGCCGACCCCGAGCGGGTCGGCGT
>JBASRP010000327.1:0-1981 GCA_049273905.1 Actinomycetota bacterium | reverse complement strand
ACGTACATCTGCGCGAGCCGGAGCATCGCCGGGCCGTACATGTCGACGAGCATGACGAAGGCCTTCTCGTCCCCCGCTACGAGAGCCGAGACGAGCTCTCGATCGCTCTGCGTCTGGTCGGTCCTGGGCATCCGGCGAGATTCTCGCCGGGACCCCGCTGTTCGCGCGAACGTCGGCGATACCCAGACCGGAGCTCGCCGGCGACGAGCTAGCCGGACTGCCCTCTATGGGATGCAGATCAGGCACTGCGACTGTTCTTGAGACTGTTCCTGCGACTGTGACGACCCGTTCGACGATTGCGAGCTGGATTGATCTCGGCCCGACTGACTCAGGCCCGGGATCTCATCGATAACGCCGGGGATCGCCGACTGGCGCTGTTCTTGTCGCTGTCTCTGCCGCTGGGTGGATCCGTCGGACGGCTTGTCGGCGAATGCGACGGTGCTCGCGCCGGATATCAACGCGGCAAGTGCGACGGCCTTCACGGCTTTCGACGGTTTCATCATCCGTGCCTCCTCGACGGGTCCGGCGGCCAGCGCCGGCAACCGCTGGGGTGCGGCTCCGCCCTCACGACGAGAAGGGTCGAGAGGGCGGAGCCGATGTCGCCGGTCCTTAGCAGTTGGCAGGCTGCAGCAGCCCGATGACGAGGATGCACTGACGCTGCTCCTGCTGCTGTTGCTGCTGCTGTTGCTGGCTGTGGTTCCCGTTGCCGCTCTTGCAATGTCCCGGAGGACCTCCCGGACACTGCTTGTTCGAATCGGCGAGCGAGGCGCCCGGGATGGCGGCGGCCACAGCGATAGCGAGGATCGCAAGCTTTTTGCGCACTGTCTTCACCTCCCCCACATCGCGTGCGCAGGTAAGCCAGCCACTACCCGTGGGCAATTAGGCCTAAACCCACCTAAACAGGAATTTTCATGTTATGCCGTGGTTCGGGGGGCCGGTGCGGGGCTATCGCCGCACGTCAGAGGTCATACGGCGCTCCAGCAAGGCGAGCAGTGCGCGCCAAGAGAACAGTAAGGCCAGCGTCACGATTGCCGCGACCACGAGGAAGGTGAACTGCGAGGCATCGGCGCTCCGACGAAGGAACGCGGCGCGGATAGCCACACCGACCGGGACCGCGAACGCCCACGTTGCCAGCAGCGACCGCAGGCCCGGTCGCGCGTACGTCTTCGTGAACGGCGCGAGGGCGAACCATGCGCCAAGGATCGGAAGCGCCGTCCGCGCTATCCCCTTAAGCGTGATGCCTTCGTCGTGGTTCGAGAGTCCGATAATCACGAAGAAGACGATCGCCGCCGCGTCCCCCAACGCAAGGATCCAAGCTCGCGTTGGCGAACGGACTTCGGCGTCGCGCGTCACGGCGCGAGCGCGCGGCGGATGATCTCGACCAGCTCGCCCTCGCGGCGCTTCAACGCGTCGCGGCTCGGCTTCCCACCGGCTAGTGCGCGCAGCACGCCTGCTTCGGTGAGCGAGCCGACGACGGCCGTGTAGATCATGAAGAGAACGAGCGTCGGATCCTGCCGACGGAAGGTGCCCTCGTCCATGCCGCGCTCGAGGAACAGCAGCGCGCGCTTGCGGAGCGGCTCGAGGACGTCGGCGACGCTCGCGATCGCTTCGGGTCCGCGCCGCGAGGCTTCGCGGAGGAACAACGGGAACTCGGGCCACTCCTCGGCGAGACCGAAGATCGCGTGGACGACCGCCTCGGGACGCTCGCGCTCGCCGGGCTCCTCGAGCGCGGCCTCGAGAGACGAGGCCAGTCGCCCCGCGAGCTCGGCCGTGCACGCGTCGAAGAGCTCGTCCTTGCCGGGGAAGTAGTAGAGCAACGTTTGCTTGCGGACACCGCCGGCCTCAGCCACGGCCTCCAGGCTGGTTCCCTCGAATCCGCGCTGGCCGAACAGGCGGACGGCGTGTCCGATCAGCTGACGGCGGCGTTCCTCGCCACCCGTTCTCGTCATACGGTCATTATGGTCGCCGTGCGGGCCACGCG
>JBASRP010000324.1:0-1701 GCA_049273905.1 Actinomycetota bacterium | reverse complement strand
GTCTTGTCGGGCACATACGCGCGCGCCGGCGCGGCGACGAGCGCCAGCGCGCCCGCCGCGACCAGCGCAAGCACGCGCCTCGCCATGGGATGCCTCCATGGTAGGGAACGGTCTGGAACCGCGAAAGGGTCTGCGGTGTACGAGGGAACGTGGCGAAGCGGACGATTCTCGGCTAGGTCTGGCGGGATGCGTGCCGTCCGCGTCCTGCTCCTCGGCGTCCTCCTTGCCGCGTGCACGAGCCCCGGCGGGGAGACCCGTCGAACGACCTCACCGTCACCGAGCCCCTCGTCGTCGCTTTCATCGCAGTTCGTCGTCCAGAACGTCGTCGAGGTCGTGCGGGTCCTCGCCGGCACGATCGGTCCGCGAGAAACGACCTCCCCAACGTTCCGCCGGGCCGGTGCGTACGTCGAGCGTCTCTTCCGGGCCCTCGGCTACGGCGTGACCCGTCAGGCGTTCACGGTGCCCGCCGGACTCGCCAACCTCGTCGCCGTGCCGGACGGAGCGACGTTCAACGTCGTCGCCGAGCCGCCGGGTTTCGACCCGCTCCGTCCGCACCTGATCGTCGGGGCGCACCTCGACACCGTCCCGCAAGCGCCGGGTGCGGTCGACAACGCAACGGGGGTTGGGATCGTGATCGAGCTGGCGCGCCTCGCCGCGCTGCAGCCGCCATCGACCTCGATCCTCTTCGTTGCGTTCGGCGGCGAGGAGGCCCGCGTTCCGCGCGGCGGCCTGCACGGTTCGAAGTTTTTCAGCGCCTCTCTCGATGCCCGGGAACGCGCCGCGGTCAACGGCGTGATCGTGATCGACCGTGTGGGAACGGGAAGCCGTGTCCCCATCTGCACGGTGACCGACGCGCCGGACACCCTCGCGCGAACGCTCCTGAACGAAGCCCGCGAGATCGGCGTGCCCGCGTTCGCATGCGACAACGAGTCGAGCGATCACGTCTCGTTCGTCCGGGTGGGGATCACGGCCGTCCGCATCGGTCCCGACGACTACCCCCAGTACCACACGACGCGGGACGTGCCCTCCGTGCTGGTTCCGGCGCAGGCCGCCCGCGTCGGGACGCTCCTATGGGAAGCCCTGAGGTGAGCACGCGCGTTTGACCCCGTTTCGCGGCGGCCCATAGCCTTCGCGGCATGACAACCGGCCGCGAAGCGTTCTTCGAGGTCGCCCGTTCCGAGGGCGCGCGTTACCTCTTCACCAACCCCGGCACGACAGAGCTGCCGATCTTCGACGAGTTCGCCGAGGACTCGCACGGACTCGAGCTGATCATGTGCCTCCAGGAGGGCGTCGCGGTCGGCGCCGCCGACGGATACGCCCAGGCGACGAACAAGCCGTCGCTGATCAACCTCCACGTCACGCCGGGCCTCGCGAACGGGATCTGCGGCATCTTCAACGCCTACTGGTCGCGGTCGCCGATCGTCGTGACCGCCGGGCAGCAGGACACCCGCCAGCTCGCGCAGGATCCGATGCTCGCCGGCGACCTGATCGGCATGGTCGAACAGTTCTGCAAGTACACGTACGAGTGCCGGCGCCCGGACGAGATCGGGATCGCGATGCGCCGGGCGTTCAAAGAAGCGGGCTCGGCGCCGAACGGACCGACTTTCGTGTCGATCCCCTGGGATGTGTTCGATCAGGACGGCGACTTCGAGATCCCCGGCACCTCCACCATCGACCCCCACGCCACGGCATCTGCAGATG
>JBASRP010000321.1:0-10023 GCA_049273905.1 Actinomycetota bacterium | reverse complement strand
GCGCCGACGTGTGGAACGTTGCGTGGGACCTCCCACCGGATGGGTTCGCCGCTCTCAACCGGCGTGTCGACGAGGCGTGCGCGCGCGCCGGGCGCGATCCGTCGATGTTGGCGCGGAGTGTTGGTCTCACCGTTCTGGTTGCGGAGGATGAACGCGGTTTGGATAGGTCTTTGGACAGGCTGCGCGGTCGTGCGGCGTTCCTCCGCGACCTCGAACGCCGCGAACTCTGTTCGCGCATCGTGTGCGGGACGCCGGAGGAGTGTGCAGAAAAGCTCCGCGCCTATGGCGCCGATGAGATCATGGCCGCGCTGTTGCTCCGCGACGATCCCGACATGCTGGGCCTCTTCGCCGAGCGCGTCGTGCCTCTGCTGAAGGGCTGAGGGTCTACAAACGCAGCAACCAGGCGGCGTTGTCGCCGAGGAGCTTCGCGCGGCCAGCATCGTCCAGGCCGGTCAGCGCGTGCTGGTATCCACCGAGCGGATCGGCGATCCCTTCCGCGTGCGGCCAGTCGCTGCCGAACATGAAGGTGTCCTGGCCGACGAACTCCGACAGCTGCGCGGGCTGCTCGTACGCGAGCGCGCCCACGCGCACGTGCCGCTTCACGTACTCGCCGGGCCGCTGGGGGAGCGGCCGCGGCGGCTCGCCGTGACGCGCGACGTAGAAGCCGTACGCGCCGTCGAGCATCAACAGGAACTGCGGGACCCAGTGCGCGGTCAGCTCGATGACGCCGACGCGCAGATCGGGATGGCGTTCGAAGACGCCGAACACCGCCATGTTCGCCAGCGCGACCGCCGGTGCTACCCAGAGGAAAGCGGAGTCCATCACGCGGTCGACGGGCTCGGGGTCTTGTTCGTACCAGGCCGGATCGAGCGGGCCGCGGAATCCGCCGACGTGGAACACCGGCGAGACGCCGTGCTCACAGAAGGCCGCCCAGATCGGATCGAGGTCGGGATGCGAGAGCGGCTTCCCGTCGACCGGCGCCGGCGCGATCATCGCGAGCCGGATCCCCGCGCGGCCAAGGGTGCGGATCTCGTCGAGCACCCAGTCGCGGTCGCGCAGGCTCAGGTGCGCCACGCCGTGCAGGCGGCCGTTCCCGTCGGCGACGGACCCGGCCATCCACCGGTTGAACGCGCGCATGTTTCCGCATTGGGCGGGCAGGTCTTCCGAGAGCATGTCCTCCCACAACAGGCCGAAGTTGGGGAAGAGAACGCACGCGTCGAGGCCCCAGTCGTCGAGCTTCGCCAGCCGCGCCTTCGCGTCGTGATACGCGGCCGGGAGAACGTCCTCGTACCGGTGTTCGGCTTGCTCGCCGCGCGCGATCCGCTGCCGCACCTCGCCGATCGCTTTGGCTTTGCCGGGGAACTGGACCTCGGCCAGGTAGAGCCTCCGTCCGCGCCAGGTCAACCAGGGGTAACCGCGTTCGTCGTCGGCGATCTCGAGGGCCGCGTCTTCGAGACCGGGGTCGATGTGATCGCGCCACATCGTGCGGGGCTCGAATAGGTGCTGGTCGACGTCGATGATCACCGGCGGGCCTCCCGCCGGGAGTCTCGCAGTCGCCCTCAAGGCGCGGCAACCGCGCCACGCGTTCCTCGCTTGTCGCCTTCGGCGAGCTTCGCCTTAAAATCTGCCTAAGGGGACCCTAGCGAGCCATGCGCGTACTCATCGTCGAGGACGACCCGTCGATCGCGCTCGTCGAGCAGAAGGCGCTCGAGCGAGACGGCTTCGACGTCACCGTTGCCGCCACCGGGGCGGCGGGGGTGAAACTCGTCCGGAGTTGGAACCCCGACCTCGTCATCCTCGATCACGGTCTTCCCGACATCGACGGACGCGATGTGATCCGGCAGATCCGCACGAGCTCGCGCGTTCCGATCGTCGTCGTTACCGGCCGCACCGAGGAGACCGAGCGCATCGCGAGCCTCGACCTCGGGGCCGATGACTACGTGATGAAGCCCTTCTCGACGCCGGAGCTGATGGCGCGCGTGCGCGCGGTCCTGCGCCGCGTGACGGAGCCCGTCGAGCAGAGCGGCCCGCTCGAGTTCCGCGACCTTCGCATCGATGAGCGCGCGCGCCGCGCCGTCAAAGGCGAGACGGAGCTTGCGCTGACGAAGATCGAATACGACATCCTGCGCATGCTGATGCAGCGTCCCGGCGAAGCGGTGGATCGCGAGGAGATGGCGCGGGGGATCTGGAACCTGCCGGCCGCGCGCATCGGCAAGTCGCTCGACGTTCACATGAGCGTGTTGCGGCGGAAGCTCGGCGACGACCCGAAAGACCCGCAGTACATCGAGACGGTCCGCGCGGTCGGCTTCAGGATGGCCGCGGACTAACGCCTCAGACGAGAGCGTCGCGGATCGCGTCCGAGAGCGCGTTTCCTTTCACCGGTTTCACGAGGAAAGCTTCGGGGATGAGGCCGCGTTTCCGCGCCGTGTCTTGCAGCGAGGGGTCGCCCGACACGATGACGAACGGGATGGCCCCATGCAGTTCGCGCACGCGCGCCAGCACGTCGAGCCCTGCGATGTCGGGGAGATGCCCATCGAGCAGAACGACGTCGGGCGGGTCGCTCGCGATCGTCGTCAGCGCTTCCGCGCCGCTCGACACCTCGACGACCTGATGCCCGTCGCGCGCGAGCATGGTGCGCCACAGGAACCGGACGTCCGGCTGATCGTCGACGACGAGCACACGCGCCATGCGTATCTCCTCAGATGAAGCGGTCGAAGAGGTATACGCCGGCAAGGCGTGTGCGTCCTTCCGCGGGGGACTAGGACGTTCGTGTCGCGAGGCGGCCGCCGACGTGCACGCCGGTTACGCGCCCGCCCTCCTCGCGCGCGAAGTAGCCCTTCATGCCTTTCGCCGGCCCGTCGATCACGATGTAGCGGTCGCCGGGGCCGGGAAGCAATCCGATCGGGATCGGCGGCTGGTCGGGCTCCTCGACGCCTTCCTCCATGAGCTGCTTCTTCGTCTCCGGCTTGATGTCCGCCTTCACGAGCAGGTGCCCGGCCTCCACAGTGAGGTCGACCCAGGCCGCGATCGTCTCGTAGCGGCCGGTGAACGGAGCGAGCTCATCGGCGGACAGCTCGAGTGCCTCGGGGTCGCGATCGACGACGCCGGCGTACGCCTCGAGGGCCCACTTCACCAGTTCTTCCTTGAGCTGCGAGCCGTTGGGGCCGCAATTCGTCATCACGGAGATCGCGAACCCACGCTCGGGGACCATCACGAACTCGGAGTGCTGGCCGATCGTGTCGCCGCCGTGACCGACGATGCGGACGCCCTCGACGTCGCGCATCAGCCAGCTGATGCCCACGTGGTCGCCGAGCGCGCTGCCCTTCATCTCGGCGGTCGGCTGCTGCATTCGCCGGAGCAGCTCCTCTGACAGCACGCGCTTTCCATCGGCCGCGCGGCCGTCGCCGAGGTGGAAGCGCGCCCACGCGATCTGGTCGGCGGAGCTCGCCGACATCCCTCCCATCGGATTGCCGCTACGCGCCATCGCCCACGGGCGCGCGATCGTGATCGTCCCGTCCGGCGCCTGGTTGTGTCCCGTCGCGAAGCGCCGCGACATGATGTCGTTCGCGAAGAAGAAGGTGTGCGTCATGCCGAGCGGATCGAGGAGCAGTTCCTTGATCGCCGCCTCGAACGTCTTGCCCGTCAGAAGCTCGATGATCCGGCCGGCGACCGATAGCGATGCGTTGTTGTACGAGACGGTCGTTCCGAGCGGCGACGCCTGCGTGAGATCCGCCATCTTCTCGACGTAACGCGTCAGCGCGTCGTCCCCGTCGCCGGTATCGGTGAAGAGGTCCCCCTCCCACCCGGCGGTGTGGTTGAAGAGATGGAGGAGTGTAACCGCGCCCGACGTTTCCTCGTCCTTGACGCGGAACTCGGGGATGTAGGTGCGCACCGGCGCGTCGAGATCCGCGAGGCCGCGCTCGACGAGGCACATCATCGCGGTCGCCGTGTACGTCTTCCCCGTCGAACCGAACTGGAAGAGTGTGTTCTCGTCGACCGGGAGCGGGTTCTCGACGCTCGTGATCCCGAAGAATGCGTGCTGTTCCGTGCCCTCGTGGTAGATGCCGACGGCGACGCCGGGGACGTCGAGAGCTTCGGCGGATTCGTTCAGCTGCTTCTGAAGCTGCGCTTTGTCGATCGCCATTTTTCCTCCTCGTTCCCTGCCAACGCTAGGCGTCGTTTTCGTGTCCGTACTTCGTCGATGTGGACAACGTTCGCCCCGTCGGTTGTTCGTTTTTCCGCGGGCCCGCGCGGCCACGGCACCTGGCCGAGGTATATCTCGACGAGGTAGTCGAACCGTTCGAGCATGACATCAGCTCTGCCGGTGGAGTTCCGCCGGCGTCAGGTGCATCTCGAAGAACGCGTGATAAAGGCGCTTGCCTTTCGGCGCTTTCCTCGTCTCGCCGAAGTCCGCTTGGATGCTCTCGAGCCGCCGCTGGACCTCGGCGACGTCCTCCGCGCCGAGCGCCAGCCTTGTAAGGACGAGCGAGGGGACGGTCGACGACGCTTCGCCGAGCTCCTCCCCCTCGCGCGCGCCGATCGCGAGCTCGAGTTCCGCGCGCACGACTTCGATGAGAGCGTCGACGATCTCGCTCTCTTCGCTGGGCGTTGTGCTTCCGGGTTCCGACGTCCAGCTGGTCGCCGTGGCGCCGTAGGTTCGTTCCTCGATGCCGGAGACCATGCGGCGCTCGATCACCCGGATGAGCCCGGCGCGTTCGAGGATCTTGAAGTGGTAGTAGAGGCGCGTCGGTCCGGTCTCGAGCGCGGCCGCGACCTGCTTCACCGTTTTCGGGTCGGCCGCCAGCTCCAGGAGGATCTGCATCCGCATCGGGTCGGCGAGGGCTTTCAGCGCGGCCGCATCCCTGGCGACGAACGGCTCCGCGTCGGGCTTCAACTTGCGGGTGGCGGCGGCACGGTCCATTTGCGTTCAAATCTAGTTGAATGCTCAATAGCTGTCAAGCGTCAAACCGAGATTGAAAGCAAAGGCGCGAGCGCTTGGCCGAGGAGCCAAAGCCGCACGTCAGAGCTTGTGTGGCGGGACCGGGACCGCACTAGCAGGGGGTGGGAAGATGGGCCCGCCATGAAGATCGAGGCCGTCGAGCTCCGCCGGATCCGGATGCCCCTGGTCGCGCCGTTCCGCACCTCGTTCGGCGTTGAGACCGAGCGCGACGTCTTGCTCGTGCGCGCGATCACACCCGACGCGGACGGCTGGGGCGAGTGCGTCGCGATGTCGGAGCCGCTGTACTCGTCCGAGTACGTGGACGGCGCCCAGGACGTGATCCGTACGCATCTGCTGCCGCGCATCTTCGCCGCGCCGGCCCTCACCGCGAGCGCCGTCGCGGAGATACTCGCGCCGGTCAAAGGTCATCAGATGGCGAAGGCCGCGGTCGAGATGGCTCTCCTCGACGCCGAGCTGCGCGCGCAGGACACGTCCTTCGGACGTCATCTCGGCGCGGTGCGCGACGCGGTCGACTGCGGTGTCTCGGTCGGCATCCACGACGCGATCCCGGCGCTCCTCGACACCGTCGCGCGATACATCGACGAGGGATACCGGCGCATCAAGCTCAAGATCGAGCCGGGGTGGGACGTCGAGCCGGTGCGCGCGACGCGCGAGCGCTTCCCCGATGTCCCGTTACAGGTCGACGCGAACACCGCCTACACACTCGCCGACGCGCGTCATCTCGCGAAGCTCGACCCTTTCGACTTACTGCTGATCGAGCAGCCGCTGCCGGAGGACGAGGTGCTCGCGCACGCGGAGCTCGCGAAGCAGCTACGCACGCCCGTGTGTCTGGACGAGTCGATCACGTCCGCGCGCGCGGCGGCCGATGCGATCGCGCTCGGTGCGTGCGCGATCGTCAACATCAAGGCCGGGCGCGTCGGCGGCTACCTGGAAGCGCGGCGGATACACGACGTCTGCGCCGCTCACGGCGTTCCCGTGTGGTGCGGGGGGATGCTCGAAACCGGTCTGGGCCGGGCCGCGAACGTGGCGTTGGCCGGGCTGCCGAACTTCACGCTGCCGGGCGACACCAGCGCGTCTGGCCGCTATTTCCACCGCGACATCACCGAGCCGTTCGTCCTCGACGACGGCCGTCTGCGCGTGCCGCAGGGCCCGGGCCTCGGCGTCTCGCCGCTCCCGGACCTTCTCGAGGAAGTCACGACGGCGGTGGAGGTCGTGCGCGCGTGATCGACCTGCTGCTGCGCGGCGGGCGCGTGTACGACGGGTTCGGCAACGAGCCGCGGACCGCTGATGTGGCGATCGAGGGCGATCGCGTCGTCGCGGTGGGGGACGACCTCGGCGACGCGCGGCGCGTGATCGACGCCGACGGCCTCGCGGTGGCGCCGGGGTTCATCGACCCGCACGCGCACTCGGACATGGTCCCGCTCATGGACGAGCCGCAGCCCTTCAAGCTGTTGCAGGGCGTGACGACGGAGATCGCGGGCAACTGCGGTTACTCCTTCGCGCCGTTGAGCGAGGAATCGGCGGCGGAGGCCAGGGTCTCGTTCGGCGACCTGGCGGCCGGCGCCACGATCGAGGCCGGCTCGTTCGGCGACTACCTCGACCGGATCGAAGCCGCGGGCCCGACGAACCACCTCGCGGCGCTCGTCGGGCACAATACGTTGCGCCTGACGGCGAACGGCGTTGACACGGCGCTGCGGCCCGGCGCGCTCGAGGAGATGCAGCGCCTGTGCGACGAGGCGTTCGCGGCCGGCGCGGTGGGCCTCTCGACGGGTCTGATCTACATCCCCGGCACCTATTCCGACCGCGAGGAGGTCGTGGCGCTGGCGACGGTCGCGCACCGCTGGGGACGGCCGTACACGACGCACATGCGCGACGAGGGGATGGCGCTCGAGGCCGCCCTCGACGAGGCGATCGACATCGGCCGCCGCGCCTCGGTGCGCGTGCAGATCTCGCACTGCAAGGCCGCCGGCCGCGCCAGCCATGGGAAGTCGGCGGTCCTGCTCGAGAAGCTTCGCGTAGCGCGCCTCGAAGGCATCGACATCCGCGGCGATCAGTACCCGTACCTCGCCGGCGGCACGTTCCTGAACGCAGTCTTCCCGGCGGAGGCGCGCGCGGGCGGGATCGACGCGTTCCGGCGGCGACTGCGCGATCCGGAAGAGGTCGCGCGCCTGCGGAAGCGCGCCGAGGACGGCGGCGACGAGATGAGCGGGCTCTGGGCGCAGTCGACGCCCGACGGGATCCTTGTCATCCGGCACACCGACCCGTCGGCCGTCGGCAAGACGGTGGCGGCGATCGCCGGCGATCGGGATCCGTGGGACACCGTCGTCGGGCTGGTCGAGGCGGACCCCGCCGCGATGATGGTCATCACGATCATGGAGGAGGACGACGTCCGCGCGATCATGGCGGATCCGTTGATCAGCATCGGCTCCGACAACGGGATGCCCGTCGGGCTCGATCACCCGCGGACGTGGGGATGCTTCCCGCGCTTCCTCGGCCGGTACGTGCGCGAGCTCGGTGTCGTCCCCTGGGCGGAAGCGATCCGCAAGATGACGTCGTCGACGGCCGCGCAGTTCGGTCTGACCGGGCGGGGGTTCCTCGGGCCCGGCGCCGTGGCCGATGTGTGCGTCTTCGACCCGGCGACGATCGGTCACGACGGAACCTACGAGCGGCCCGACGTCACTCCGACGGGTATCGAGCACGTCCTTCTCGCGGGAGCTCTCGTCGTCGAGGGCGGACGGTTCGGCGGTGAGCGGCGCGGACGCGTGCTGCGCGCCGGATCAGTCTAGGGCCGCGTCCTCGTCGTCCGAGCGCGGCGTCGACGCCCTGGCGATCGCCTCGAACGCCGCCGCCAATTGCTCGAGGCGCCGGTCGCGCTGCCAGGCGTCCCGGCGCTTCACGCCGAGGTAGATCGCGAGCACCCCGAGGATCAGCAGCCCCAGTCCCGTGGTGGCGCCGGACACGACGTATGGGAGCTGCAACGCGACGATCGCCGTGCCGGCGACGCGGCTCCACGTGAACGCGAGCAGGCCGAAACCGGCGGCCAGCAAGAAGATACCGAGGTAGACGAGAGCCGGCGACGTCGGCGCGGTGAGGCCGCTGAATCGCGCGCGCCGCGCGCGGATCCCGAGTGCCCGGCGCGCCGGCGACGACGCCGGTTCGGCGGTGGATGCGACGGCGTCGGGTTCCGTCGGTGTGGGGGTCGCCGTCACGCCGTCGACGGTAGACGTCGAGGTCGACCGCAGCAACTTCACGCCGCGCCGCCTTTCGACAACACGTACCAGCCGGTTCGCGTCATCCCCTCGGCGACGTAGCCGGCGTTCAGTGCGCCCCCCAGCGCCCCCCGCGCGGCGCGCCGCCAGTCGAGCGCGAGGGCGAGGTCCTTCTCGCGCAGCGCGACGATGTCGGTCGGAACCTGGACCAGCACGATCGGCCCGTTCACCGCGGACTCCGCGACAGGCGCGCCGTCCTCGCCCGCGGACAAAGCCACCGTGGCACCTTGCTTCCGGAGGAACTCGACATCCGGCTCGACGCCGTGGTTCTCGCTGACATCGACGACCGACGGTGCGGCCAGCGGCCACTCGACGAGAACCCGGTCGCTTTCGTCGCCGACGTTGATGCCATCGGGCATGTCGCCGTAGAAGTTCTCGTAGTACGCGGTTATCTGCGCGCCGAGCTTCGTCAGGTTGAAATACGCGTTGCGGCGCACGAGGGGATCGAACGTCCACGTGACGGTCCGGATGCCGTGCGCCAGCGACCAAGCGCGCTGGTGGAGCTTCAACGCGTAGCCGATGTTGCGCCCCTGCACCGCCGGCGACACGCCGAGGATGTGCGAGTGCAGCGCCAGCGCGCCGTCGTGCAGGCCGAGGAACCCGATCAGCGCCCCGACGATCCCGTCGTCGCGGTACGCCGCCGCGAGGTAGTTGCCGGCGTGGGCGAGAGCCTTCAGCGTGGACGCCGAGATCAGCGGCGAGTCGGGCGAGCTTCCCCAGATCCCGTCGAGCAGGGTCGTCGTCCGCTCGAGGATCGCCATGTCGCCGATCTCGCCGACGGTGAGCTCGGCCGCGCGCGCGGCGGACGCCGCCGCGGCCTCCGCCTGGGCGACGACATCCATCTTGGTCACGTCCACGGCCATCGTTCCTGCACTCTCGCACCGGCCCCGGGGAGCGGCTTCATGTGGCGCCATGAAGAAGACCGCGAGCCCTTGTGCGTCCCTCCAATCAGCGGTCCCGGTCCTCGCCGCCCCGGCCGGGCCCGTCCGCCCAGCGCAACAGGCGCAGCTGGAGTCCGATCACGAGCCGGTCGTCGGGGTCGTCGAGCTTGATACCGAACAGCTCCACGAGCCGGCGGAGGCGGTAGCGGAAGGTGTTCGGGTGCACGCCGATCTTGGACGCCGCGGCGCGGATGTCCCCGAACGCGTCGAGGTACGCGCCGAGGGTCGCCAGGTAGTCCGTCGCGTGCTTCGCGTCGTGCGCGGCGACCCCTTGGAGCTGCCCGCGCGCGATCGCCGGATGGTCGCGCGTGATCTCGTGCAGCTCGAGCAGGATCGCGCGGTTACCGACACCGGTGATCGTCGCCACCTTCTTGTCGCCGGGGTCGGCGGCGAGGACGCGGAGGATGCGGTCGGCCTCCGCGCGGGCGCGCGGGATCTGGTGCGCCCCGGAGACGGTCGCACCGATCGCGGCGAGCAGGGGTGTGCGCAGCGTCGCCTCGGCGTGCTCGACGATCTCGTTCGTGAGCGCTTCCACGCGGTCGTCGGTCATCGAGTCGGGGACGGGAAGGAGCGCGTAGACGGTGCGGCCGATCGACACGCACGCGGCGCGGCGCCGGAACGCCTCGCAGTACAGCGCGACGAGGTCGACCAGACGTTCGCGCTGCAGGTCCTCCTGCAGCGGCTCGACCGTCTGCTGTTCGAACGCCAGAACGACGAGCGCGACGCGCGGATCGATCCCGAGGCGCGCGACGATCGGGTCCGGCGAGCCGCGCCCCTCGAGCAGCGATCGCAAGAGATCGCCGCGCATCCGGCGCTCGATGTCCCGCGACGAGCGCACGTGGATCATGTGCAA
>JBASRP010000319.1:0-15267 GCA_049273905.1 Actinomycetota bacterium | reverse complement strand
GTCCTGTGGGACGCGATCGGGTCGCTGCCGCGCCGGCAGCGCGCGGCGCTGATCCTCCGCTTCTACGAAGACCTGCCCGAAGCCGAGATCGCGCAGATCCTCGACGCGCCTCTCGGCACGGTGAAGTCACTCGTGCACCGCGGTTTGGCGCGTCTGCGCGAGAGCCTCGGAAGCGAGATCGCGCTCGGTGAGACACCGGACGGTGGGAGCACCTCATGAAGATGGAAGAGCACTTCAAGCAGACCCTGAACCGCGCCGTCGCGAACGAGCCGCCGGTACTCGACGCGTGGGACCGCTTCGAGCAGCGCGCCGGCCGCGGGCGCCGGGTCCGGCTCTTCGCGGGGATCGCCGCGGCCGCGGCGGTTGCGATCGCGTCCGTGATCGTGGTGCCGAAGCTCGCCACGAACCGCGCGATCGACGTCCCGCCGGCGACGCAACCGCCGTCGCCGACCCCCACAGTCACACGCGACGTATACGCGGGGTGGGAATCAGGGCGGAGGACCACGGACCTGTACGAGGTGCGCTGGCCTCAAGGCTGGTCGGGGTTCGATCCGGCGCAGCCGGCGTTCGAAGGTGTCGATGCGATCCAGCCACCCAACGTCGAACCGCTCGAGAAGGGCGAACCCACCTTCGCCGTCACGATCAAGTTCGAGCAAGGAGCGACACCTTCCGAGTCGGCATCGGGAGAACAGCTCGGCGAGCCGACGCGCTCCACCCGTGCAGACGGGCGCACCCAGTATCGCCTCGAGCGCGCGACGCCGGGCGAGGGACGCTCGATCCTCTACCTGATCGAGTGGACCGCGTGCGCTCGAGGAGAGACGCCGTGCCGGCAGGTTTCGGGCACGCTCTTCGTTCGGATCATCGCGGGGACGGACCCCCTGTGGCAGGAACACGGAGCCACCGGTGAGCTCATCGCCGCGTCCGTTCGACACGTCGACCGCTCTGCGGGCAGTCCCTCGCGATAAGCGCGTCGAACCGGTAGCACCCGAGCGTCGTCCTCGCCTCGATCGCGACCGGTTCGCCGATCCGCAACGATCGTGCGCCCTACGATCGCTCGATGTCCTTGCTCGCGAGCATCTCTGCGCTCAGCCTTCCCGCGCGCTGTGCCGCGTGCAACGCATGGGGTCGAGCCGCTCTTTGTGTCGCCTGCGAGAGGTGCGTCCGGTGGATCGGGAACGACGCGTGCGCGAAGTGCGGGCGCCCGAGCGACGCGCCGGTGCCGCGCTGTCGAGACTGTGGGGACCGCGACCTCGCCTTCGATCGCGCACGTGCCGCCGCGTCCTACGAGGGCCCGGCGCGTGACGCGCTGAAGTCGTTCAAACTCCGCGGCGAACGGCGGACCGCGCGCGAGCTCGCGCGGTGGATGGTCCCACCGGCTCTCTCGCTCGGCGGCGCCGACGTCCTGACGTGGGTGCCGTCGACGCGCCGCTCCGAAGCCGAGCGTGGGTTCAACCCCGCGCAAGAGCTCGCGAGACGTCTCAGCAGATCGCTCGCACTGCCCGCGATGCGACTCCTTCGCAAGACCCGCGAGACCGCCGACCAGGCCGGCCTCACCAAGAAAGAGCGCCGCGCCAACCTCCGCGGCGCAGTCGCGGCCACGCGCCGCGTGCCGGAGCGGGTCCTCCTGGTCGACGACGTCATGACCACCGGCGCGACGGTCGATGAATGCGCGATCGCCCTGAAGCAGAGCGGGGCGAAACGGGTCACGGTGGTCACGTTCGCCCGGGCTCCATAAAGAGTCGGTTTCCGGTTCTCACAACGGAGGGCCGGGAGTAGAATCGCCCTACGGTTCCGTCTGGGTCTGTGGTTGCGGCGGACTGGGAGGTACAAGCCTCACCGCGGTGGCGCTTGGATCGACCGGTGCGCCAAGTCGATGCTAGTGGCAGGCGAAACGACCCACGTAAGGCGACCGTTGGTCGCTGAGCATGGTGCCACTTAGGAGTAAGACCTGCCGCGGCGCACTCGCCGAGTGCGACGCGAGAGGGTGGAGTGATCGTGACGGCGGGCTCGCAAGAGCCGTCCGGCCGCAAGGCCGACGCCGAAGCGGTCGCGAACCCCCGGCAGGCGAGTGTGGGGTCAAAGACCAGGTCAGCCGGACGGAACCGCCCTTCTTGATCGGCCGGGTACAGAGGGGGTGGGCGTGCAGGTCATCGTCAAGGGTCACGACGCTCAGGTCACGAACGGACTCAAGGAACGTGCCACTCAGAAAGTCGAGAGGGTCACCCGCCTCTTCCCTCGCTTGATCAAAGCCGAGATCGAGTTCATCGAGAACGGAAGCGCGCGGGCGCGGGTCGCGAAGCATCGTGTCGAGGTCATCCTCACTGCTAAGCAGCACGTCATCCGCGCGACCGCGCGCGGCCCCGACCCGCTGACGGCGGTCGACCGCGTGGTGTCGAAGCTCGAGACGCAGGTTCGCCGACTCAAGGGCAAAGTGACACGAAAGGGACGGGCGTCGGGGCCGGGGGCTCCCAGCATCCGAACATCTTCTTAGAAATAGTGCTCAACCGACCTATAGGTAGCGTCCGATAGAATCCCGGGAGGGATGTGAGGGGAGCCGGGACGGCCCGTCGGGCCAAAACCCCTCATCACGATGAGGTCTGACGTGGCCAACGACGAAGGCGCTCCAGCGGTCGAGAAAAGCCAGGACGCGATCCGCGTCCTGATCGTGGACGATCACGCCCTCTTCCGCCGGGGTCTCCAGATGGTCCTCGAGCAGGAGCCCGACATCAACGTCGTCGGCGAGGCCGGGGACGGCCAGGAAGCCGTCGAGAAGGCCGGGGCGACCATGCCCGACGTCGTCCTGATGGACGTCCGGATGCCCAAGCGCGGCGGCATCGAGGCCACCAAGGCCATCAAGGAACTGATGCCGCACATCAAGATCCTGATGCTGACGATCTCGGACGAGGAAGCCGACCTGTACGACGCGATCAAGGCCGGCGCGACGGGCTACCTGCTGAAGGAAGTCTCGATCGAAGAGGTCGGCAGCGCGATCCGTTCGGTGCAGACGGGTCAGTCACTGATCAGCCCGTCGATGGCGTCGAAGCTGCTGTCCGAGTTCGCGACGATGGTGAAGCGCGCGGACGAGAAGCAGTCCGTTCCGCAGCCGCGGCTGACCGACCGCGAGATGGAGGTCCTCAAGCTCGTCGCGAAGGGTCGCAACAACCGCGACATCGCGAAGGAGCTCTTCATCTCCGAGAACACCGTGAAGAACCACATCCGCAACATCCTCGAGAAGCTCCACCTGCACTCGCGCATGGAAGCGGTCGTCTACGCCGTGCGCGAGAAGCTCCTCGAGATCAAGTAAAGCGGCTCCTATCCGGGTCTCTCGCACGACCCCGCCCGCCGGGCCATAATGAGCGTTCAATGCTTGAGAAGGTTCTGCGTTTCGGAGAAGGCAAGCGCCTAAAGGAATTCGTCCGCACGGCCGAACAGGTCGGCACTCACGAGGACGACATGAAGGCCATGTCGGACGAGGAGCTGCGCGGCCTCACCGACGAGTTCAAGGAGCGCTTGGCCGAGGGCGAGACCCTCGACGACCTCCTTCCGGAGGCGTTCGCCGCGGTCCGCGAGGCCTCGCGCCGCACGCTCGGCCAGCGGCACTTCGACGTCCAGCTCGTCGGCGGCATCTCTCTCCACAACGGCTTCATCTCCGAGATGAAGACCGGGGAGGGCAAGACGCTCGTCGCGACCGCGCCGGCGTATCTGAACGCGCTCGCCGGCAAGGGCGTCCACGTCGTCACCGTGAACGACTACCTGGCCCGGCGCGACGCGCAGTGGATGGGCCCGGTGTACCGCTTCCTCGGTCTGACCGTCGGCACGATCCAACAGCGCATGCGGCCCGAGGAACGCAAGCCGCAGTACGCCGCCGACATCACCTACGGCACGAACAACGAGTTCGGTTTCGACTACCTGCGCGACAACATGGCGTGGGTGCCGGAGGACCGCGTCCAGCGCGGCCACTTCTTCGGCGTCGTGGACGAGGTCGACTCGATCCTGATCGACGAGGCGCGGACGCCGCTGATCATCTCGGGTCCGGCCGAAGAGTCGGCGAAGTGGTACTTCCAGTTCGCGCGCCTCGTTCCGCGCCTCCATGCGGAAGAGGACTACGAGGTCGACGAGAAGAAGCGCACCGTCGCCGTCACAGAGAAGGGCGTGCACCGCGTCGAGGAGATGCTCGGCATCGAGAACCTCTACGACAACATCTCGTCGCCGCTCGTGCACTACCTCAACAACGCGCTGAAAGCGAAGGAGCTCTACAAGCGCGACGTCGACTACCTCGTGGCCGACGGTGAGGTGAAGATCGTCGACGAGTTCACCGGCCGCGTGCTCGAAGGCCGCCGTTACTCCGAAGGCATGCACCAAGCGATCGAGGCGAAGGAGAACGTCCGCATCAAGGAAGAGAACGTCACGCTCGCCACGATCACGATCCAGAACTACTTCCGCATGTACGACAAGCTCGGCGGCATGACCGGCACCGCGTTCACCGAGGCGGCCGAGTTCGAGCACATCTACAAGATGGGCGTCGTCCAGATCCCGACGAACGCCGACATGATCCGCAAGGACGAGGGCGACCAGGTCTACAAGACCGAGGACGGCAAGTTCACCGCGCTCGTCGAGGACATCGTCGGGCGGTACGAGGCCGGCCAGCCGGTACTCGTCGGCACGATCTCGATCGAGAAGTCCGAGAAGCTGTCGCGCGCGCTCGACCGCCGCGGTGTTCCGCACCACGTCCTGAACGCGAAGCAACACGAGAAAGAGGCGTACATCGTCGCGCAGGCCGGCAGGCTGCAGTCGGTCACGGTCGCGACCAACATGGCCGGCCGTGGCGTCGACATCATCCTCGGCGGAAACCCGGAGTTCGAGATCAAGCAGGCGCTGGTCGGCGAAGGCCTCGTCGAGGAAACGGAAGACTTCGATCGCGAGTTCAAGCGCCGCATGCAGGAGGTCGAGCCCACCTGGCGAGCCGAGCACGACAAGGTCGTCGAGCTCGGCGGGCTATACGTGCTCGGCACCGAACGGCACGAGTCGCGGCGCATCGACAACCAGCTGCGCGGCCGCTCCGGCCGCCAGGGCGACCCCGGCGAGAGCCGCTTCTATCTCTCGCTCGAGGACGAGCTGATGCGCCTGTTCGCGAGCGGCATGGTCACGCGGCTGATGGACCGGCTGAAGATCCCGGAGGACGTCCCGATCGAAGCGAAGATGGTCTCGAAGGCCATCGAGCGCGCCCAGCACCAGGTGGAGTCGCGCAACTTCGAGATCCGGAAGAACGTCCTCAAGTACGACGACGTGATCAACAAGCAGCGCGAAGTGATCTACGAAGAGCGCAACAAGATCCTCGACGGCGCCAGCCTGCGCGACAACACCATCGGGTTCATCGAAGACGTCGTCCGCGGGACGGTCGCCGAGTTCACCAACGCCGAGATCCCCCCCGAAGAGTGGGATCTCGAGGGTCTGTTCACGCAGATCAAGACGATCTACCACTCGGAGCTGACGAAAGAGTCCTTCGCGCTCGAGGACCTCACGACCATCGACCTCGAGGAGGCGTTCCTCGAAGAAGCGATGAAGGTCTACGAGCAGCGCGAGAGCGACATCGGCGACGAAGAGTTCCGCGACATCGAGCGCCGCGTGCTGCTCTCTGTTCTCGACAACCGCTGGCGCGAGCACCTCTACGAGATGGACTACCTGCAAGAGGGCATCGGCCTCCGCGCCATCGCCCAGCGCGATCCGCTGGTCGAGTACCAGCGCGAAGGCTTCGGGATGTTCGAAACGATGCTCGAAGGCATCAAGGAAGACTTCGTGCGCTACATCTTCCACTTGCAGGTCGTGCGCGAGGAGCGCCCGCCGGAGGAGAAGTCACGCGCGCAGCAAGCGCGGTGGCGCATGACCTCGAGCGACACGCCCGAGCCGACCGTCGCCGAGACGGCCCGCTCGGACAAGATCCCGCGCAACGCGCCGTGTCCCTGCGGCTCGGGCAAGAAGTACAAGAAGTGCCACGGCGCGAATGCGCCGGTCGCCGGCTAGGCCGCGACGGGCTGCGGCGCGTCGGCCGGCGAGTTCGACCCGCGTCTCTCGCTGAGAACCGCATTCAATTCCGCGCCGTACATGAACAGGCGCGCAACCAAGTAGAGGATCACGAGGATCCCTACGACGGACGCGAAAGTGCCGAAGACGGCCGTGGACCCTTTCACGCTGTGCCTTGCATACCAAGCGCCCCCGAACTTCAGTGCGGTCCATCCGATCGCGGGGATCAGCGCACCGCGCCACGACTGCGTTGAGGGGCGCCGAAGGCTGCGGTTCAGGACGCGATAGCAGACCGTGAACAACACAAGGTCGAGAGCGAAGCTCGCAACGACGCCCAAGAGACCGAGTGCGGCCCCCGCGGCCGACGTGAATGCGAGCGTCGGGAGCGCGGCCCCTGCGCCGGTGGCGATGAGAGCGAGAGCGCCGAGCCCGATCGTGGAGCCGATCGCCCACAGTTGCGTTTGGAGGAAGTTGCTTTTCTCGGGTTTGCGGCTCACGCGCGACAGGGCGAAGGACGCGGCGCGCGCGAGGGCCGTTCCGGACCACAGCGCGCCGAGCACACCGACGATCCCCGCCGTGCTGCGCGCGTCGACGAGCGCATCGACGTTCTCACCGATGAGCCTCCCAAGGCCCGGGATCGACCCGGCGAGCTCTCTCGCGACGCGTGCCTGTCCCGCCGGGTCGTTGGCGAGAACGAAGCCGAGGATCGACGCCGCGACCAATAGCAGTGGGAAGAGGCTGAGGAACGCGAAGTACGTGAGACTCGCGGCGAGGTTCCCGGCGCCGTCCTCGCCGAACCGCTTCTGGACCGTGAGCACGAACGCGACGACCCGGTTGCCCTTGACCGCGTCGATCCGCCGGCGGAGCCCCTCGAACGCCATCTCGACCGCAGTTTCTCCTACGGCGAGGAAGGCAAACAAGCACCGGTTAGAATGCGGCGCGATGCCACTCGACCACACGCAGGAGCTCGCGGCCTTGGGAGACGCCCTCGCGGCGGCCAGGGCCTATCTTTGACGTCGATCCAAAGCGTCTGAAGGCGAACGAGCTCCGCGAACGGTCCGCGGCTCCAGACCTCTGGAACGACGCCGACGCCGCCCGCAAGCTGCTGTCCGATCTGTCGCGTCTCGACGACGACATCAAGGAGTTCGACGACCTTGCGCGGCGACTCGAGGATCTGAAGGTCCTCAACGAGCTCGCCCAATCGGAAAGCGACGAGTCCGTCGAGGACGAGATCGCCGCGGGGATCGCGTCCCTGCGCGACGCGCTCGACGAACTCGACGTTCGCACCTTGCTCTCGGGTGAGTACGACGAGCACGACGCGATCGTCTCCATCCACCCCGGCGCCGGCGGTACCGAGAGCCAGGACTGGGCCGAGATGCTCCTGCGCATGGTTCTGCGTTGGGCCGAGCGCCACCGGTTCGAGACCGACCTGATCGAGGCGCAGGCAGGGGAGGAGGCCGGTATCAAGAGCGCAACCGTCATCGTCAAAGGACGGTTCGCGTACGGTCAGCTGACCTCGGAACGCGGCGTCCACCGGCTCGTGCGCATCTCTCCATACGACGCGCAGAAGCGCCGCCACACGTCGTTCGCGTCGATGGACGTCGTCCCGTTCCTCGAGGAGGACGTCGCCGTCGACATCAATCAGGACGATCTGCGGATCGACGTGTTCCGGTCGAGCGGGCCCGGCGGCCAGTCGGTGAACACCACCGACTCGGCGGTGCGCATCACGCACATCCCGACCGGCATCGTGGTGACGTCGCAGAACGAACGCTCCCAGCTGCAGAACCGGAATGTTGCGATGCGCGTCCTCCAGGCGCGACTGGCCGAGCTGATGCGCGAGGAACGCGTCGCGAAACTCGAAGAGCTGCGCGGCGAACGGCGCGACATCGCGTTCGGCTCGCAGATCCGTTCGTACGTCCTCCATCCGTACCGGATGGTGAAGGACCACCGGACCAACTACGAGACCTCCAACGTCGACGCCGTCCTCGACGGTGACGTCGACAAGCTGATGCGCGCCTACCTGGAGTGGCGCCGCACGGCCTCGCCGGTAGGCAGCTAGATCGCGGACACCCGCTGACCTCGTCATTCCTTGGCCAAGGCCCCGTTGCGTATTCCGACAATGGTGTAGAAAAGGGATGTTCGGGGTAATTCGTACGGGCCTTATCGCCGAGGGCCGCAGTACGAGGGGGTGATGCGGGGCGCGGCCCAACCGTTCCACGCTCGCGCTCTTCACGGACGCGAGAGCTTTCCCTGGAAGGAGGCAGCATGCGACGTCTCACAGTCGTCTTCGTCACCGTGTTCGTGCTCGCGATACCGGCGGTGGCGCAAGCGGCGAATCCGCACTTCCGTCGCAACGGAACACCTCGATGCACCGACACCGGGTCGGAACTCGTCTGCACTGGGAGCTTGACCGGACTCGGGAACCAGGATCTGGTCCTGAGCCTTTCGGCCGACGCGGTGGCGGAGTTCTTCTGCGGAGCCCCCGGTAACAGGCACCTCGCCGCCGGGCAGAACAAGATCCCCTTCACGGCGACGGGTGATCAGACGATCCCGGGGAGCTCGATCAAGAACGGAAACGCGACGTTCAGCGTGTCCGCACCGGAGGAGCCTCCTCCGACGCCGTCGCCTGAAGAAGCCGGCTGTGCCAACCCGAACTGGCACGTTGTGCCCGGGGCAACCGACATCGACTTCTCCAACATCCGGCTGACGATCACGCAAGTGACGTTGCTGTTCACCTGCACCTACGGTCCTGAAGTGGGTGAGGGCGAAACCGTCACGCTGAGCTGTTAGCGAGGAAGTAAGAAAAACGAGCGGAGCGAATAGAACGGAGGCGCCGGAACCGGCGCCTCCGTTCGCTTTGCTATTAGGATGAGGTGTGCCTTCCCCTCCGGCGGGAAAGGTCATTTCTGTGGCGAACGTCGACGAACTGAAAGAGATCTCGCGCGACCTGCGCGTCGACATCATCCAGATGCTCGTGGAGGCCGGCTCCGGCCATCCCGGCGGCTCGCTCTCGGCGATCGACGCGCTCGTGTGCTTGTACTTCGGCGACGTCCTCAACTACCGAGCGAACGAACCGCACTGGCCGGATCGTGACCGCTTCGTGCTCTCGAAGGGTCACTGCTCACCGGCGATGTATACGGTTCTGGCGCGCGCGGGGTTCTTTCCGCACGACTGGCTGAAGACGTTCCGCAAGTTCGAGAGCCGGCTCCAAGGTCACGTGGACCGGATCCGCGTCCCGGGCGTCGAAGCATCGAGTGGCTCGCTCGGTCAGGGTTTGTCGATCGCGGTCGGTATGGCGATCGCGGCGAAGCTCGACAAGGCGTCGTGGCGCACCTACTGCATGCTCGGTGACGGCGAGTCGCAAGCCGGCCAGGTGTGGGAGGCGACGATGAGCGCGCCGAAGTTCAAGCTCGACAACCTCTGCGCCATCGTCGACAACAACCAGGTCCAGCAGACCGGCAAGGTCGTCGACATCATGGACCTGACGCCGCTGGCCGAGAAGGTCCGCGCCTTCAACTGGCATGCGATCGACGTCGACGGCCACGACCACGCGGCCGTCCTCGACGCGCTCAACGAAGCCAAGAACACGAAAGGCAAGCCGACCGCGATCGTGTCGCACACCATCAAAGGCAAGGGCGTGTCCTGGATGGAGCTCAACCCCGACTGGCACGGCAAGGCGCCGAACGCGGAACAAGCCGAGAAAGCGATCGCCGAGATCCTGGGGAAGAAGTCGTGAGCGGCGCCGCGGCCACGCGCGAGGCGTTCGGGGAGGCGATCGTTCGCGTCGGTGGCGATGAAAGGATCGTCGTGCTCGACGGCGACCTGCGGAACTCCAACTACAGCGAGAAGTTCGAGGCCGCGTATCCCGGCCGCTTCGTCGAGGTCGGCATCGCCGAGCACAACATGCTCGGGATCGCGTCGGGCCTCGCTCTAAGCGGCAAGCAGCCGTGGGCGTGCTCGTTCGCAGCGTTCGTGGCCGGCCGTCTCGAGGTGATCCGTGTGTCGATCGCGTACAACGAGGCGAACGTGCGCATCGTCGGCACGCACGTCGGGATCGGGATCGGCGACGACGGCGCGACGCAGATGTCGCTCGAGGACATCGCGGCTATGCGCGCGCTACCCAACATGGCGGTCATACAGCCGTGCGACGCGACCGAGACGCACGCCGCGGTGGATTACCTCGCGAACACGCACGAAGGGCCGGCGTTCTTGCGCCTGACGCGTCAGAAGCTGGAGCCGGTCCACGAAAACGGCGACTACCTCTTCGAGTTCGGGAAGGCGCAGACCTTGCGCGACGGCAAAGACATCGCGATCGTCGCCACCGGCGCGCTCGTCCAGGAGTCACTGAAGGCGGCCGAGGCGCTGGCGAGCGACGGCATATCCGCGAGCGTCATCAACGTGCACACGCTGCAGCCGTTCGACGCCGACGCGGTCGTGGCGGCCGCGCGGCAGACCGAGCACGTGCTGTCCGCCGAGGATCACAACGTCAACGGCGGCCTCGGCAGCGCCGTGGCGGAGGCGATCGCGGAGGCCGGCGTCGGCGCCAAGCTGTCCCGCGTTGCGGTGCGTTCGTTCGGCGAGTCGGGTTCTCAAGAGGAGCTGTACGAGAAGTACGGCCTGTCCGCGTCACGCGTTGCCGACGCGGCACGTGCTCTCGTGCGGTCCGACACGCCCGTTTGATTCTCACGAAACGCACAGAATCTCGCGTGAAAACCGGGGTTCGTTGCCGCTCATCGGGCGCTCTGCTAGCGTTTGCCACCGGCCGGAACCCTCTCCGGAATTTCCTTTTATGATTCGAACAGTCAATCTCAGCAAGAACTATCGTGGCGGCATCCCCGCCTTGAACGATGTTTCTATCGACATCCTCAAGGGCGAGTTTGTTTTCCTCGTCGGCCCGTCGGGATCCGGGAAATCGACGCTCATCCGTTTGCTTCTGCGCGAAGAGTTGCCGTCGTCGGGCGAGATCTTCGTCGCCGGCAAGAACATCAACCACTTGGCGTCGTGGAAGGTGCCGATGCTGCGGCGTAACATCGGGTGCGTGTTCCAGGACTTCAAGCTGCTTCCAAGCAAGACCGTTTTCGAGAACGTCGGCTTCGCGCTCGAGGTGATCGGTCGGCCGCGCGACTTCATCAACAAAGCCGTGCCGGAGGTCCTCGACCTCGTCGGACTGGCCGATAAGGTGGACCGGATGCCCGATCAGCTCTCCGGCGGCGAGCAGCAGCGCGTGTCCATCGCCCGCGCGTTCGTGAACCGCCCCCAGATCCTCCTCGCCGACGAGCCCACGGGAAACCTCGACCCGGCGACCAGCGTGGACATCATGAAGCTGCTCGACCGCATCAACAGGACCGGCACGACGGTGCTGATGGCGACGCACGACCACGCGATCGTCGACGCGATGCGGCGTCGCGTTATCGAGCTCGAGAAGGGCGGCGTCCTGCGCGACCAGGAGCGCGGCGTGTACGGCTACGCGAGGGAAGAGTAGCTCTTGGCCCTTAGCCTTCAGTACGTCCTCAAAGAGACGGGCACGAACCTCAAACGCAACGTCTTCATCACCGTCGCCGCCGTCATGGTCGTCACCGTTTCGCTCTACTTGGTGGGCGTCGTGCTGATCGCGTCGTTCGCCGTCGATCGCACGCTGACGCTGCAGACGCGCAAGGTCGAGGTCGCCGTCTTCTTGAACAAGGATGTGACGCCGTCCGAGCGCGATTCAATCCAGAAGGACCTGATCGCTATGCCCGAGGTCGGCTCGGTCGACTACGAGACGAAGCAGAAGGCGTACGAAGCGTTCAAGGTCTTGTTCCGCGATCAGCCGGACATCGTCGAGAACACGACGGTCGACGCGCTGCCGGAGAGCTTCCGCGTGAAGCTCAAAGATCCGAACGAGTTCGAGGTCGTGCGCGATCGCCTGGAAGGACGGCCGGGGATCAGTCAGATCCGCGACGAGCGCAAGTTCCTACGGCGGTTCCTCGCCGTCGTGCGCGATATCCGCACGATCGGGTTCCTCGTCGTCGGCTTACTGATCTTGTCGGCCGGCGTCCTCATCGCGACCACGATCCGCATGGCGATCTTCGCGCGACGACGAGAGGTCGCGATCATGAAACTCGTCGGCGCAACGAACTGGTTCATCCGCATCCCGTTCATGCTCGAGGGCGTGATCCAAGGCGTCGTCGGAACCGCGGGGGCGGTGTCGCTGTTGATGATCACGAAGCCTGTCTTCACGCGCCTCGCGCGCAGCTTCCAGTTCTTGAACCTCAACGTCTCGATCGTCGAGGTGCTGGAGCACAGCGCGATCCTGTTGCTGTTCGGCGTCGTGATCGGCGCGCTCGGCAGCCTCCTCGGCCTGCGGCGCTTCCTCGAGGTGTAACGGACCCGAACGTCCGTTCTATCTCGCAGGTCCGCAGGTCGATCCGCTAAAGGACAGCCCGCGAAAAGCCGACGAAAAGGGATGTTACGGCTGTTGATTTTGTTACGTGAGTCTATATAGGATTCCGCCTGTTCATCTCTGGTGGGGAGCTCAAAGGGTGAGAGGGTCCTTCGTTCGTCGTTGCGCGATCATCGGCCTCGTCGTGGGGCTGATCGTCGGTTTGTCGCCGACGGACGTCTTGGCGCGTACCGATAGCTACTCCCAGCTGCAGGACCAGATCGAACGCACGCGGCGCAAGATCGCCGAAGCGCGCCGTCGCGAGAAGCGGATCCTGAAGCAGCTTCGGGCGTCCGATGAGCGGCGCATGGCGCTCGAGCGCTCGCTGAACTCCGTCACCGATCAGTTGATCCTCGCGTCCCGCCGGCTCGACATCTTGCAGTTGCAGGCCGACGCGGCGGCCGCGGAGCTTGCGCTCAAGAACACGGAACTCGAGAGCGCGCTCGCGGATCTCGATACGTACAGGAACCAGCTGCACGACCGCGCGGCGAACATCTACATGCGCGGGCCCGAGGCGTACCAGTCCGTGCTCTTCGGCGCGAGCGACTTCCATTCGTACGTCGCCGGGCTTACGTACGCCGAGAGCGTCTTGAACGTCGACGTCTCCGTCGTCGAGCAGATCACCGAATTGAAAGAAACGATCGAGCAACAGCGGTCCGCCGTCGAAGCGAGACGCAACCTGTTGCAAGCGCAGACGACTGAGATCGCCGCGCAGCAGGCGCGCCTCAACGCGATCCGTCAGCAACACGCGAATGCGCGCAGCGCGGTGCTCGGCGAGATCTCGTATAAGGAGCGCGTCCTCCGTCGCGTGCGCAACGAGAAGGAAGCGTACGCCGCCGCTCTGCAGTCGATGCTGGAGCAGTCGAACAGCATCAAAGGGCTGCTGAACCGCGCGCAGAAGGGCCAGAAGGTCGTCCAGGGCTACGGCGGATACCTGAAGTGGCCGGTGTCCGGGCGGATCACGTCACCGTACGGGTGGCGCACGCATCCGATCTACGGGTACCGCTCGTTCCATACCGGCATCGATATCGGCGCGCCCGCCGGGAGCACGGTGAAGGCGGCCCGCAAGGGCGAGGTTCTCTACGTCGGATACCGCGATGCATACGGGTTGATCGTGATCATCGATCACGGGAACTCGCTCGCCACGGTCTACGCGCACCTGTCGAAGGCCTACGTGAGACCGGGGCAGTACGTTCCAACGCTGGGATCTGTGGCCGCCGTCGGGTGCACGGGCTGGTGCACCGGACCGCACCTGCACTTCGAGGTGCGCGTCAACGGGAACCCGCAGAACCCGATCAACTGGCTCTAGCCGCGAGCGGTACCATGCTTCCTCCTGGCCGCCGGCCGGGCGTCTGAGGAGGCTCCGGTGCCACAGGGGGACGCCCCCGCCGTCAAGACGATCGCGACGAACCGTCGCGCGCGGCACGACTACCAGATCGAAGAGGTCCTCGAGGCCGGCATCGCGCTGCACGGCAGCGAGGTGAAGACGCTACGCGGCGGGAAAGCATCGCTGCAGGACGCGTACGCGGTCGTGCGGGACAACGAGGTTTTCTTGATGGGCGTGCACATCCCGCCGTATCCGCAAGCCTCGCTGCAGAACCATGAGCCGACGCGCTCGCGAAAGCTCTTGCTGCATCGCGAAGAGATCAAGCGCTTGATCGGCAAGACCGCCGAGAAGGGGCTCACGCTCGTTCCGCTGCGGTTGTACTTCAAAGCGAACAAGGTCAAGGTCGAGATCGCGCTGGCGCGCGGCAAACGGACCTACGACAAGCGCCAGACGATCGCGAAGCGCGAGGCCGAGCGCGAGATGAAGAAGAGGGAGGGGGCGCGCCGGCGCGGCGAACGATGACCGCGACGCCGATGTTCTTCGCAACGCCGGCGAGGTTTCGCGCCTGGCTGCGTAAGAACCACAAGACGGCGGACGAGCTCGTGGTCGGCTTCTACAAGAAGGCGAGCGGGATCCCGAGTATCACCTGGCCGGAGGCCGTCGACGAAGCCCTCTGTTTCGGCTGGATCGACGGGGTACGGCGTCGCATCGATGAGAAGAGCTATTCGAACCGCTTCACGCCGCGCCGCAAGGGCAGCAACTGGAGCGCGATCAACGTCAAGCGCGTGGAAGAGTTGACCGAGCTCGGCCGGGTGTCGCCGGCGGGAATCAAGGCCTTCGAGGCGCGCGAGGACGACCGGACGGCGATCTATTCGTACGAGCAGCGCACGTCCGCGGCGTTTGATGCCGATCAGGAGAAGCGGTTCCGCCGCAGCGCTAAGGCATGGACGTTCTTCCAGAAGCAGGCGCCGTGGTACCGGCGTGCGGCGACGTACTGGGTGGTCAGCGCGAAGCGCGCGGACACGCGGGAGAAGCGTCTGGCCGCGCTCATAAGAGACAGCGCGGCCGGGCGGCGGGTCCCACCCCTGACGCCCCCGGAGAAGCGGTGATGCGGGCGCGGTAGAATGGAGTCTCCTCTTGAAAAACACATATGGGGGTGCATGGCTTCGACCTCGATCTATCGGGTCGGAAGAAGCGGGCCAGGGTCTCCGGAGCCCTGTCAAAAGCCGGAACCAAAAATAAGTGCCGACTCTGTCGCACTCGCTGCTTAGTTAGCTAAGTAGCCGTTCCTCCGGAAGTGCCTGCGGTTCGGAAGGAGCGTCGTGAAGCGGGCTCAACCCCTCGGGAGCGTCCGAGTACCGAGGGGGACATCTATCGGGCTGGGGATCGCGTAGCGCGCCGGCGCGCGCCGCGGTCCTGACATCAAATCGCCGGCTGCGCCCGGAGATGCTTCCGGTTTGAGACCGGGGGACGGGGGTTCGAATCCCCCCACCTCCAC
>JBASRP010000294.1:0-1892 GCA_049273905.1 Actinomycetota bacterium | reverse complement strand
GGATGACTCCGATCGAGGCGCGCAAGTCGATCGTCCGCGGGATGGGCACCTGCCATGTGTCCTATCCCGACACCGAGGCGAAAGCCGACTGCGTCTTCGGAGACCCGCAGGGCGACAAGACGATCGCCTTGATCGGCGACAGCGTCGCGCAACAATGGTTCCCCGCCTTCCAGCGTGCGGCGCGCGCGAACCACTGGCGCCTGCTGGCATGGACGAAGAACGCGTGTCCGGTCGTCGACGTGCAGACGTTCCAGCCGCGGCTGAAGCGCGCCTACAGCGAGTGCGTCGACTGGCGCCAGAACGTGTTCGATCGCATCGAGGCATTCGACGGCGGCGTCGACCTGGTCGTGATCGGCCGGGCGACGTACGCGGGCCCGAACCTGCTCGCGCGCGACGGCTCGCCGAACCACCGCCCTCTGGCGCAGGTGTGGCGAGAGGCTTCCGCGCGAACGTTCACCCGCCTTCTCCGCAGCGTCGATCGGGTCGTCGCCTTCGAAGACACACCCGTTGCCCCGGTCGACATCCCGAGCTGTCTCTCCGAGTCGCCCGAGGCACCCGATCGCTGCGCGTTCCCTCGCAAGGGATCGGCGAACCGTGATGGGGTCATCGCTCGCGCGGAGCGCGCCGCCGCACCGCGGGGGGTCTCGGTGATCGACCTCACGCGTCACGTCTGTCCGGCGGACCCGTGCCGAGTGCTCGCCGAGGACGGGACCATCATCTACCGCGACCGCCACCACATGACGGCCCGATTCAGCGCGTCGCTCGCCGCCGTTATCGCCGCCATCGCCCGGGCCGCCCTCGCGGCCTGATCACACCTCGGGCGGACTGAGGTCGTCGAGCGCGCGGCCGCGCCCTTCCGGAAGCCGTCGGATCAGGAACAGCGACACGAACAGCGGCACCACGCACGTCACGGCGATCGCGTTCCCAACGCCACCGAGCGGATCCGCAAGCAACCCGACGAACAGCAGGCCCGACACGGCCCCGATCACGCCGGCGACAAGGAGCGCCGCGCCGGCCCGGCCCCGGACCTCGGTTGGGAACAGCTCGGTGTTGAACGCGGTCAGCGACGGGCCGGACATCGCGCCGGCGATCGTCGCGACGAGCATCGCGACCCACAACGCCGGGCCGCCCCAGAGGAAGAATGCGGCCGACGCGATCGCGAGCACGAACGTCGCTTGCGCCGCCACCGGCTTGCGCCCGCGCGACTCCGCAAGCCGGCCTCCGGCGACGATCGCGAAGAGCGACGGGAACGCCTGCGTGACCGCGCGGAGCCAGAAGATGCCGATCCCCGAGAACCCACGGTCGTCCTGCAGGTAGCGGTTCGTGAACTGCAGGCTCGGCACGCCGAAGAACCCGAGCAGGAACACGAGGGTCGCGACGATGGCGAAACGGCCGCCGTAGAGAGGGTCGACGAGCTCCTTCGCGCGCGCGCCGGCGGCCAGCTCGGATATCGCGGCGTAGCGATCGGTCTCGACGACGCGGCGCGACAGGCTCGGGAGCAACAGGAACCCCAACCCGGTGAGCGCGAAGAGGAACCGCCACGCCGGTCTCGCGAGGTCTGCGATCGGAAGCAATCCCGCGCCGAGCGCGAACCCAGCCCCCGACGCCATCCCGGCGATCGCCAGCAGGAACGCGCGCGATCCCTCGGGCGCCTCCTCGGTGATCGCGATGTAGCCGACGACCATCGCCAGCTGGACGCAGCCGCGCACGATCACCTGCAGCATCGTGAACGTCACGACGCCGGGCGCGAGCGCGGACAACACGCTTGCGCCGCACACGCCGATCATCGATGCCAGCAGGATCCGCCGCCGTCCTCGCCGGTCGGCCATGACCGAGCCGATCAGTCCGATGAACGTCCCGACGCGGGTGATGGCGAGCGCGACCCCGAGGTC
>JBASRP010000263.1:0-4857 GCA_049273905.1 Actinomycetota bacterium | reverse complement strand
AGACGGGCGCCGCCGCGAGTACCACCATCGCCGCCGCCAGCGCGGCGGCGAGGCTACGCCGGCCGGACGGTGACACGGACCGACGTGCGGTCCTTGCAGTCCACCTCGAGCTTGACCTGTCCGGTGGTGCCGTTGCCGGCGAAGTTGACCTCAGCGTCGTCCTCTTCTTTCTCTTCCTTGGTCACCGAGTATCCGCCGGTGCCCATGGCATCTTTGTACTCCTCGAACGCGTCGGCGAACTCGGTCAACGTGTAGCCGTTGATCACTTGCGTCGGGCCGAGAGTCTCCGCCGACGTGTACGTCACGCTAACAGGGTTCGGGAACGTCGACGGAAGGGCCGTCGGAGAAGCGATGGGAGTGGGCGTGGACGTGCAGGCCTGCGCTTCCTTGCCGCTGCCCTCGCCTTCCCGTTCCTTCTCCGCCTCGGTCGCGCAGCCGACGAGGGCCGCCGTGAGCACGAACGACAGCACGAAAACCTTCCTCATAGACCCTCCACGCTCGAGGACCGGCGAGAACCCTACCAAAGCAGTCCCGCCGAGGAGGCACCGTTGCGCCCGTGGGCCGGGACGTGCACCATTCGCGCGTGGACACCACCCGGATCCGTTTCATGGCGATCGCCATCGGCCTCCTGCTCATCGGTGGCTTTATCACGCTGTCGAACCGCTCCGACAAGTCCTCGGCGGCTCTGCCGACAC
Organism: Actinomycetota bacterium; assembly: GCA_049273905.1. GTDB lineage: Bacteria > Actinomycetota > AC-67 > AC-67 > AC-67 > JBASRP01. Next base: position 4,162 of record JBASRP010000263.1, on the reverse strand, counting down.
CGGGGACGTCGATCTCACCTAGCGCGTCTCCATTCGCGGGCCGGCCGCAGATCCGATGCCCCCCGGGCCCGCGCGCCGCGATCCCGAAGTGGTTCCCCAAGGACCTCAGCCTCCCCGCCGGCGCGTACGCGCTCAACATCCCGCTGCCCAAGGTCACCACCTACAACAGGGCCGCGCTCGCCGTTCCGTCGTCGCTTCGCGATTTCGTCAAGCACATCGCGACGCGCTGGCCCGAGCAGGGCTGGACGTTCACGCACGCCGAGGTCGAGTTCGTCGACGCCGAGGCGCAGGTCACGAAGTCCGGCCGCTCGGTTGCGGCGGCGCTTATCGCGCGCGCCGTCTGCGGCGGCAAGTACGTGCAGATGTACCTGACGTACGGCTCGATCTAGAGCCGGTACGGCACCGCCGACACAACCACCGAGGGTTCGAAGAGGAACGTCGCCTTCAACGTCAACGCCGTCTGGTTGTGCATGAGGTGATGCCAGCGCTTCTGCACGACGAACTCCGGGATCACGATCGTGACGAAGGTCTTCGGTCGTTCCTCCAAGATCTCGCGCACGAACGCGTGAAGTGGATCCGAGATCTGACGGAGCGGGGACGGGATAACTTCCAGCGGCTCGCCGAGGTTCAATTCCACCCATTCGCGGGCGACGACCTCGGCTTCGTGCTCGTCCACCCCGACGTGGATGCAGCGGAGGTCGTCCGGACGGAGCGATCGCGCGTAACGGAGACTTCGCGCCGTCGCGTTGTGCACCGCGGAAACGAGCACGATCGCGACGTGTCGCCATCCTTCCATGGCCCGGAGCGCGCCGTTCGGGTGCGCGATCGGCTCGAGTTCCTCGTAGCCGGGATGGTGAACAACGTTCGTGATGACGACTCCGGCCTCCGCGACGAGAGCCGCTTTGATGCGCTGCACGTGCCACTTGTGCATGAAATGGCGGAAGCTCTTCCCCGAGATCTTCTCGGGGATGAGCACGTTGATCACGCGGTCGTCGCCGACCTCTGCGCGGATCGCGCGCACGTAGTCCACGATGTCGTCGGCGACGTTGCCGCTCGTCCGCCGGAGCTCGACCGACTCCGCGATGTGCCCCCAGCTCTCGACGAGGAACTCCAAAGAGGTGCCCGGCTTCCCGAAATGAACGAGCCGTACCTCGAGAGGGAACACGCGCTTGGCGTACGCAGCCGCGTAGACGTCTTCCGGTCCCGGTACGCCGACCGGGATGATCACCATCTGGCGTGGCGAGTCGCGTAGCGGTCCGCGGCGCCCGGGCTCTCGTAACGAGCGGCCGGCCGCCTCGTAATGCTTGTTGACTCTGAGGAGGCCGAACAACATGGTCGGCACAGCGACGAGGATGATCCAGGCTCCGTCGTGGAACTTCACGATCGCGAGGATCACCGTCATCAGTCCGCTGACAATCCCACCGACGCCGTTGATCACGAGTCCGGCCTTCCAGCCGGGCTCCTTGATCGTCCGGTGCCGCTTCGCCATGCCGAGTTGCGAGAACGTGAATGACGTGAAGACGCCGATCGCGTAGAGAGGGATGAGTGCCGTCACGCTGGCCTTGAACACGATCACGAGGAGGACCGCGAAGGCCGACAGCGCCATGATCCCGTTCGAGAACACAAGCCGGTCGCCGTGCCGCGTCAGCTGGCGCGGCAGGAACTTGTCGCCGGCGTGGAAGCTCGCGAGCCGCGGGAAGTCGGCGAACGACGTGTTCGCGGCGAGGACGAGGATAAGCATCGTCGCGATCTGAAGCATCCAGAACAGCGTCGTGCCGACTCCACCCCGGCCGAAGACACCCTTCCCGATCTGGGCGATGACGGTGACCTTCTCGCTCTCGTCGACGGCGATGTGCATGTGCGCCGCGAAGATCGATAGGCCGAGGAACAGGACTCCGAGGATCGACCCCATCCACATCAGCGTCGTCCGGGCGTTGAGCCACTCGGGGGGACGGAACGCGGGAACCCCGTTCGAGATGGCCTCGACGCCGGTGACCGCCGCGCCGCCCGACGCGAATGCCCGCACGACGAGGAACACGAGGGCGAAACCTGCGAGCGGCTTCACGTCCGGCAGCGGGAACTGCGACGCATGCGACGGGAGCGTCCCGGCGATCATCCGGTAGAACCCGACGCACAGCAGGACGGCCATCATCGCGATGAAGAAGAACGTCGGCGTCGCGAAGATGCGTCCCGACTCGCGCACGCCGCGCAGGTTCCCCATCGCGAGGATCACGATGAACGCGACGGAGATGATCACCCGGTACGGGTACAGCCCGCCGGCGATCGACGTTAGCGCCGCGGTGCCGGCCGACACCGAGACCGACACCGTGAGGATGTAGTCGGTCAGCAACGCGACCCCGGCAACCTGGGCCGGCAGCAAACCGAAGTTGTCGCGCGTGACGAGATAGGCGCCGCCCGCCTGCGGGTACGCCTTGATGGTCTGCCGGTACGAGAAGAGCAAGATCGCGAGGACGCCAAGGAGCGCGACGGTGATCGGCACCACACGGGCGAACGCGGCCGCACCGATCCCGGCGGTCCCCGCGCCGAGGAGCAACACGCGCAGGATCTCCTCGGTCGCGTACGCGGACGACGACAGGTTGTCGCTCGCGAACACGGCGAGTGCGGTCGGTTTTCCGAGCCTTTCGTGGATGAGGTTCTCGGTCGGGAGCGGTTCACCGACGACGACCTTCTTTACCCGCGCGAGCCGGTTCGCGCGCTCCGGCCGCGCGGGGAGAGCGGGGCCGGCGCCTGGTTCTTCGCGGAGGGCGCTCACACCCGCAGTGTCGGTCCGCTCCCGTCAGCGAGTGCTCAAAGACGCGGCGGAAGCCCTCAAGAAGTCCTCAAGATTCCAACAGCTTGAGTCGGGCCCCGCGCGCGTCCACACTGGATGAAGAGATGATGCGCTTCCGCGCCCTGAGGCCCCCGACCCCGGCCCGGTCCGTTGCGCTGGCAGTGCTCGGGCCCGGCGCTGCGATCGGCCTCGGCCTGGTGATCGACCGGCGCAGCGTGATCGGCGCGACGTCGTTGTTCCTCCTCGCCGTCGTCGCGGCGGCGGCTTTCGGAGGTCACCGCAGCGGTTTCGCGGCCTCGGTGATCGGCTTCCTGTCGCTCAACTTCTTCTTCACGCCGCCGTACCACACGTTCGCCGTCCGGCACCGCGGCGACCTGATCGCATTGTTGGTGTTCCTCGCCGTCAGCGTCATCGTCGGGACGCTCCTCGCCCGCGCGATCGAAGAGCGCGGCCGTGCCGAACGGCGTGTCGCGGAGGCGCGCTTCCTCGATCGGATCACCGCGAAGCTGATCGGCGGGGAGCCGACCGAGCAGGTCCTCGCCGACATGGCGCGGGATCTCCTCGAGATGTTCGAGCTGGCGCGCTGCGAGATCCACCTGAGCGGACATCCGGCGGTCGTCACGTCGCGCTCGAACGCGACGCCCGATGGCCCGCGACTCGAGGTGCCGCTCGCGGCTGCAACGGCTCTCGGCACCCTCACCGCGGTCCGACGTGAGGGCGCTCCGTCGTTCGCCGGGGCCGAGCGTGCTTTCCTTCAGGCTCTGGCAGCCCAGGCGGCACTCGCGCTCGAACGTGCGGCGCTGGACGCGGAAGTGCACAGCGTGCGGCTCGATGCGGAGGCGAACCGGACGCGCGCCGCGCTCTTCTCTTCGGTGACGCACGACCTGCGCACGCCTCTCGCTTCGATCAAGGCCGGCGCGACGGGCCTCCTCGACGACGTCGCGTCGTACGACGACGAGCAGCGCGCGGAGGTGTTACGCACGATCGTCGAGGAAGCGGACCGGCTCAACCGGATCGTCGCCAACCTGCTCGACCTCGCGCGCATGCGCTCCGGCGCGCTGACGCCGGCGCGGCAGCCGGTGTGGATCCAGGACATCGTGAACGCCGTTCTGACGCGGATGCGGAGCCGCCTGCGGGGATTCGATGTCCGGGTCAACGTCCGTCCCGACGTGCCGGCGGTCGACGCCGACCCGATGCAGCTCGACCAGGTGCTGACGAACGTCCTCGAGAACGCCGCGCGCTTCGCGCCGGCACGCTCCGAGATCGCGATCTCCGCCGCGCGCTGGCACGGCGCGGTCCAGGTGCGCATCGCCGACCATGGGCCCGGCATCGACCTCGCAGAACGCGATCGCGTCTTCGAGGAGTTCTACC
>JBASRP010000238.1:0-5226 GCA_049273905.1 Actinomycetota bacterium | reverse complement strand
GAACAACGCGGAGATGCGCAACGGATCGGGGATGTTCCTGTCGGTCGGGGAGATGTCGACGTCCCACGGCGAGATCGATCTCGGCCAGATGCAGCCGGTCCCCGCGATCGAGGTCCCGCGCGGCGTTCCGGTGACCGGCGACATGGCCGCTCGGTGGGGCTGGGCGAACCCGAGCCGCGACTGGACCAGTCTCATGATGTCGCCGCACTTCGAGACCTCCGCCTCGCTCGCCGCGAAGATGTGGAAGGCGGCGACCGGCCGCTCGGTCGACGGGATCGTCGCCGTCGACCCGCCCGGTTTCCGGGCGCTGCTCCGGGCGACGGGCCCGGTGACGGTCAACGGGAAACGGATCGGTCCGGACAACGTGATCGGCGAGCTGCTGCACGACCAATACCTGAAGTTCCCGACGTTCGACGTCTCACGCTTCCGCCGCGAGAAACTGGGCGACATCGCGAATGCCGTGATGGCGAAGCTGAACAGCGGGAAGTGGGATCCCGCCGAACTGATGTCCGGTCTCGCCGAGGCCGCGCGGGGCCGGCACGTCATGCTTTGGTCGTCCCGGGCGGCCGAGCAGAACGCGTGGCACATCGCCGGCGCCGACGGGCGTTTGGGTGAGTCCTCGTTGATGGTGTCGTTGCTGAACCGCGGCGGGAACAAGCTCGACTGGTTCATGCGCGCGAACGCAGACCTGAGCTTCGAGCCCAAGGGGAACAAGACCGAAGGTGTGTTGCGCGTGACGATCCGCAACGAGACGCCGCGCGGCGAGCCCGAATACATCCAAGGCCCGCATCCCGACAGCGGCGGTGTTGCCGGCGAGTACGTCGGGATCCTCGCCATCACGCTGCCGCGCGGCGCCGGGGGAGGACGCATCGACGGCGTCCCCAAGCTCGGCGTGGTGGGGCCCGACGGGCCGACGCGCGTGGTCGGCGTTTACTTCAAGCTCGCGCGCGGCCGGACCCGCACCTTCGTGATCCGTTTCGAGCTCGCGCGGACCGAAGGGTCTCTCCGCGTTGAGCCCGCCGCCCGCGTCCCGGCGACCGACTGGCACTCCGGAACGGACGAATGGGAAGACTCAGAACCGCACGTCGTCACGTGGGGCACAAAAGAGCCTTAGGTCCCGTTGATACTCGATGTCGGACGGTGCAAGGTTTAGAGTGGTATGCGTCAAGGGGAGGGAGGACGATGACTATGCGACGGAAGCTGGCTTCGATCGCCATCGCCGCGGCCGCCGCACTCGTTCCGGCAGCCCCCGCGCTGGCCCAGTACACGGGCCCCACGCCGCCGGAGGTCCTGCCTTCGGACACGGAGACCCCCAAGCCGACCACCGACGTTCTGGGGACGAAAAGGACCCGCGGCGTCGCTCTGACCGGCGCCGACGTTGCCGGCTTGGCCGCCCTCGGTGGCATGGCGGTCGCGAGCGGAACGGTCATCCGCCGCGTCTCGCGCAAGCGCAGCTAAACGAGCTTCAACCCGGCGTTTAGCTCATCACGCACAGCTTTCCTGCTTGCACGCGTTTGAGCTGGGCTGTGACGGTCACGTATTGAGGTATGGAAGCGATCCTCCCGCCCGTGGCTGCGTCCCTCGCAGAGGCGCGACGCATGGTCACCGACGCCGCTGAGGCGCCGGGAGAGGTCGTCGAGGATGCCCAGCTCGTCCTCACCGAGCTGCTGGCCAATGAGATCAAGCACGGGCGATACGACCCCAGCGATCCTCTGATCTGCAGCGTCCGCACGTCCGCGGACGTCCTTCGTCTCGAGGTCCGCCACTCGGGACCGCCGTTCGAGATGCCCTCGAAGCGCGTCGACCCGCCGCTCGCCCTGCGTGAGACGGGGTGGGGGCTTGCACTGATCACCCGCCTGGCCGACCGCTGGGGCGTCGAGGATGCGCGCGGCACCCGTCAGGTCTGGGCCGAGATCGACGTCCGGAAGTCTGCGTAACAAGCTCCCGGCGGTCCCGCACCCCTCCCGGTACCGTAACCGCGTGCGCGCGCCCCGGTGTGCCGGTTGGTTGCTGGTTGCGACCGTTGTCCTCGGCATCACGCCCGCGCCGGCCCAGACCCCGACGCAGAGCGCGACGCGCGGCTGGCAGGACGAGGTGCGGGAGATGCTCCGTCGCCGGGCCGACGCCGTCGTGTCTGGCGACGAGGCCGCGTTCATGGGAACGATGCGCGACGCGCCGTCGGGTTTCCGGAGCGACCGCCAGACGTGGTTCCGCCGCTCGCGCGCGCTCCCCATCGGCGTCTACCGTCTCGACTTCGCCGAGGACGAGTTCGGCGAGGTAACGCGTCCCATCGATCGCGCGCACCACGCCGGCCGCGAGGTCCATGTGATCCAGGTGAAGCAGCGCATCGGCTTCCGCGGCTACGACGCGCGGTCATCGGCCGAGGATCTTTTCCTCACCGTGGTGAAGGGAGATCAGGGCTGGTCGGTCGTGGCGGACGACGAGGCGGAATCCCTCGCGTTGCAATCGACGCGCGAGTTGTGGGATTTCGGCGCCGTCGCCAAGCTCGAGAGCGAGGGGATCATGATCGTCTTCCATCCGTCCGAGCGCGCGGCCGCCGCGCGCCTCCTCACCCTCGCCAAGGCCGCGCGGGCCCGCGTCCGTCAGCTGTGGCCGCTTCCGTGGAAAGAGGACCGGATCGTCATCATGATCCCGACCACGGTGAGCGAGCTCGCGCGCATCTTGCAGACGACGTTCGATCTCTCGACCTTCGTCGCGTTCGCCGCGGCGAGCGTGGATCGCGAGAAGACGTGGCAGCTCTCCGGGTCGCGCATCTTCCTGCACTGGCCGAACTTCCGCCGCCAGGGTGAAGCCTCGCAGAGGATCATCCTCCAGCACGAATTCCTGCACCGCGCGTCGTTCGAGGTGTCGGGCCCGAACGTCGCGTCGATCTTCGACGAGGGGATCGCCCAGTACTACGGCGAGGCCCTCTACAACCCGCCGACTCCGGAGCTGCGCCAGCGCGTCCGCTCGCGACGGTTCGACCGCCACCTCGTTCGCGACTTCGTCTTCACGATCGGTCCGCCGTCCGACATCTATCTCGCCTACGAAGAGGCCGTGGATTTCATCGCCTACATCGGCCGGCGGTTCGGCCGGAACGCCGGTGCCCGCTTGTTCCGCGCGCTGGGTTCCGAAAACCCCGTGGCCCCCGGGACCTGGCGATATCATCTCGACCGCGCGTGCCGGTCGGTTCTCAAGGCCCCGTTCTCGACGCTGGAGCGCGACTGGGCGCGCACCGTCGTCAGGGAGCTTTCGTGAGCGACAAGATCAGGTTGAGCGACGGCCGTGAGGTAGAAGCGGCCACCGAGGAGGCCCGAGAGGTCTTCCGCCATTCTGCCGCGCACGTGATGGCGCAGGCGGTGTGTGACCTCTTCCCCGGCGCGCGCTACGCGATCGGCCCCTCGATCGCCGACGGCTTCTATTACGACTTCGACGTCGGCCGGACGTTCTCGCCCGAGGACCTCGAGAAGATCGACGCGCGCATGCGCGAGATCGTCGCCGCGGATCAGCCCTTCGTCCGCGAGGAGCTTTCCCGCGACGACGCGCTGAAGCTGTTCGCGGAGCAGCCGTTCAAGCGCGAGATCATCGAGGGCGTCGACGAATCAGAAGGCGCGGGCTCCGCCGCGATCACCGTCTACCGGAACAACGGCTGGGCCGACCTCTGTCGCGGCCCACACGTCGAGCGCACCGGCGCTATCCCCGCTTTCAAGCTGCTGCGCGTGGCCGGCGCCTACTGGCGCGGCGACGAGCGCAACCCGATGCTGCAGAGGATCTACGGCACCGCTTGGGAGTCCGAGGGGGCTCTCGAGGCGTACCTGCATCGGCTCGAGGAAGCCGCCAAGCGCGACCACCGGCGTCTCGGCCGCGAGCTCGACCTCTTCTCGTTCCCCGATGAGCTCGGCGGCGGGCTGATCGTCTGGCACCCGAAGGGCGGCCAGCTCCGCAAGGCGCTCGAAGATTTCGTCCGCGAGATCAACCTGTCGCGCGGCTACGTCCCGGTCTTCACCCCGCACATCGCGCGCGGCGAGGTGTGGGAGACCTCCGGTCACCTCCGGCAGTACGCCGAGAACATGTACCCGCCGATGGACCTCGAGGGCGTCGACTACTACGTCAAGCCGATGAACTGCCCGTTCCACGTCTTCGTGTACCGCTCGCGCACGCGAAGCTACCGCGACCTTCCGATCCGTCTCTTCGAGCTCGGCACCGTCTATCGGAACGAGCGCGCCGGCGTGCTGCACGGACTGCTGCGCATCCGCGGCTTCACGCAGGACGACTCTCATATCTTCTGCCGGCGCGATCAGCTCGAGGACGAGATCATCGGCGCGATGGAACTCACCCTCGACACGCACGCCGCCCTGGGCTTCGGTGAGCCGCGCATCGAGCTGTCGACCAAGCCCGGCAAAGCGATCGGCAACGAGGAGATGTGGGCCGAAGCCACCGACGCGCTGCGCGGCTCGCTCGAGAAATGGGGGAAGCCGTACGCGGTCGCCGAGGGCGAGGGCGCCTTCTACGGCCCGAAGATCGATTTCCATTTCCCCGATGCGATCGGCCGCCACTGGCAGCTCACGACGATCCAGGTCGACTTCGCGCTCCCGGAAGCGTTCCAGCTCGAGTACGCGGCGGGGGAGGACAACGCGCTCGCGCGGCCGGTGATGATCCACCGCGCGATCCTCGGGTCCATCGAGCGTCTCACCGGCGTGTTGATCGAGCACTACGGCGGCGCGTTCCCGGCCTGGCTGGCTCCCGTGCACGTCGTGATCTGCCCCGTCGCGGACCGTCACAACGACCACTGCAACGCGGTCGCCGACACCATGAGGACGCGTGGCATCCGCGTCGAGGTCGACAACCGTCGCGAGAAGATCGGCCACAAGATCCGCGACGCGAAGCTTCAGAAAGTGAACTACGTGCTCGTGATCGGCGACAAGGACCTCGAGGGGAACTCCGCCGGCGTGAACCCGCGAGACGGCGAAGAGAAACGCGGCGTGCCGCTCGACGAGTTCAGGGAAAACCTGCTCGCGGAGATCCGCGAGCGGCGCCACGCGTAGATGGTCGACCGCATCTGGACTCCGTGGCGCATGGCGTACATCAAAGGCGAGGAACGGCACGCGGAGTGCATCTTCTGCGCGTTCCCCGCGCAGGAACAGTCGAACGACGAGTCCAACCTCATCGTCGCGCGCGGCGAGCGCGCGTTCGTGATCCTCAACAAGTTTCCGTACAACACCGGGC
>JBASRP010000224.1:0-3205 GCA_049273905.1 Actinomycetota bacterium | reverse complement strand
CGCCGACGCGCGCGACGGCGACGCGCGGTTGTTGCTCGCGAAGCCGCGGACCTACATGAACGAGTCGGGCCGCTCGGTCGCGGCTCTCTCGCGCTTCTACAAGGTGCCGCTCGAGCGGATCATCGTTGTGCACGACGAGCTCGATCTGCCGTTCGGCGTCGTGCGCGTGAAACTGGGCGGAGGCCCGGGAGGACACAACGGGGTCCAGTCGGTTATCCAAGCCATCGGGGCGGAGTTCGTCCGCGTGCGGCTCGGGATCGGGCGGCCGCCGGGACGGAAGGACCCGGTGGACTTCGTCCTCGAGAACTTCCGCAAGGCGGAGCAGCGGGAGGTGCCGGCGTTCGTCGGAGCGGGTGCGGACGCGGTCTTGCTGGTCCTGCGGGAGGGCGTGGGTCCGGCGCAGACTTTCTTCAATCGCCGCGCGGCGGAGGAGCCTACGTAACGGCGACGCTTTCGAGGCGGCCGTTCTCGGAGAACGTCGCCTTTCCCGTGCGGCCGCCCGTCATGCAGAACTCGAAGGTGCTTGCCGTGCGCGTCGACGGTTGGCCGACCGCCCGGAGGACGGCCTCCGGCGTCATGCCCGGCGTCGCGGCGGAGAGATCGTCCTCCGAGAGATCGGCGACGTCCGCGCGGCAGGCGTTCGGTGCGATGCCGGAGGCGCGCTCCCACATCTGAAGATATGCCTCCGCGGCATTCAGCATGTCCTCGATGATCGCGTCGCCCGCTTGGAGGCGCAGGTCCTCGAGCCAGTCCGGGTAAAGCCCGAAGTGGGGGACGCCGTCCACGTTGATGTCGTAGACGCGTTCGCCGCTGCGCTGCTTATCGAAGATCACGCCGCCGAAGCCGGTGAAGGGATAGGAAACTTTCTGTTTGGCGTTCTGTCGCGGACCCGGCAACGCCGAGAAGCCGTTGACGTCCGATCCGAAACCCAAGCTGAAGAGGAACCTCGGATCCGCCCACTTGCGTCGCTGCCGCCAGTCCTCGACGAAACCCGCGGACCCGTCGCCGGCGGGCGCCACCAGGCCGCCGAGTTCGTACACGTGTTCATAGATCGTGTCGTCGGCCCAGCTGTGGCTTGAAAGGACGCCCGAGTATCCCTCTTTCTCGAGGATGTCGAGGGCCTGGACGCGCGCACGCGCGCTCATGTGATCGGGATCGAAGATCATGCCGCGGCTGATCAAGCCGCGGACCGCGTACGCGCCCAACTCGCTCAAGCCCCGGATGTTGCAATGCGGCGAGGGAGGATAGATGGGTGCGACCCCGGACCTGCCGGCCACCTTCAACACGCCGGCGAAGATCGAGTCGCGTCCCGTCAGCGGCTCGGGGGTGCCGGCGTCGTCGTGGATGTTCGTCTGGGTCTTGTCGTGTGTGTGACCGTCTTCCTCCGTGCAGGTCTCCAGCTGCCAGTAGCGGCCGGTCTCCATACGGTTGCCGAAGTTGGTGAACTGGCCGGTCGCTCCGCCGTCGCCGGTGACGCCGGTCAGAGCGTTGTCCAACTTGTTCGCCAGTTCCATCTGCCGGACGCCGAGCGCGTACACCTCATCGAGCTGGCGGTCGATCTGCGCCGTGTCGCATTGCGGCACGTCGAGGATCAAGCCGCAGTTGAACGGGATCGAAACTTCGATCCCCATGATGACGGCGAGCTTGCCGGCATTGATGACACGGCGCGCCTGGAACGGATCGGTCACGATCCGGAACCACCCTTCGCCGGGGCCGCCGTTCTGGGCATCGATGTACCGTTCGAGCTCGTGGAGGCGCTGCGCTTGCAGGCGCACGCCGACCATCTCATTACAGCTGTGCGTCTTGTACGGATAGATCGTGCAGAGCGAATGGTTATCGACGAGAAGGTTCGTCATGAGGCGCAGCCCGCCGCGCCACGCCCGCTCGAGCCACCGGTAGTACACCTGCTCGTGCGTGTACGAGTTGTAGACCGGCCAACCAGCGAACGTCGGCCAGCCGTCGGTGTTGTGACCCTTGATCGGGTCGCCGCCGCTGAGTACCGCCTCCAGCACAGCGCCGTGACCGCCGGGCTTGTGGTCGGGGCAGTCAACGAGAGCCTTCTCGACACCGTACGGATGCCAGGGGCGGCCACAGCGACTGCGACCACCGATGAATTCGAAAGCCATCATGTGCGCGTGGGCGTCGAAGAACCCGCGCACCTTTGAGAACGGTGTCGCGCCTTTCACGATCGGACCCGTCGCGTTGATCTCGATCTCGGGGAACCGCGCGCAACCCGAGGTGAGCTGGAACGTGAAGAGCCCGTCCGCGCCGAGCTCGGATGCGTCCTTCGGCACCAGGCGGCCGTCGTCGCCGATCGCGATGATCTGATTCGTCGCGGGGAGCCGGAACGAGAACGCGCCTTTCTGCGGGTCCTGGTCGACGATCCAGTCGGCTCGGTCGCCGGCCTTGGGTGCGGCGACGATCGCCTGTCCGCGGCCAAGCACGGCTCCGAGGATGTTGCCTTTGCCCGGGGCGTAGGGGAGCGTGTCCGTCATGCCGTAGGCCACGCCGCCGACGGTCGCGACCTGAGGCTGGTCGGTCACGTTCTTCAGCACCGTTTCGTCGGCGCCCGCGCTGACCGCGAGGAAGTCCGCCTGCTTCCCGAACAAGAGGTAGCGGCCGAGGTCGGTCGCCTGGAAGTGGAACGGCTCCGCGCCGACGGGATCCGGAGCCGACGCGATAAAGCCTTGGCCGTCGCGGATCACGTATCGGCCGTTCGCAGCGCGGACCGTGTAGCAACCGCCGGCCATCGCGTAGCGATCCTCGGGCGTTTCGCGTCTGCCGTTCTCGGTGGAGGGCGTCGACGCGCTCGTCCCCGTCAGGGTGGCCACGAGCAGAAGCAGGACGGCGCAGGCCAGCCAGCGGGTAGACCGGCGAGGGCGCGAGCGGATGAAAGTCGGCACGGTGGTCGTCTTCTGTTTCGCCGCGGACGCGCGCGGTCCCTCCCGCGGGAAGGCCTCCTGGCGGTTCGAGCGTTTGTTCGTCCCGGTAGACTGGTGCGAAAGCGCCCGGCTCTTCGAACCGGACGCGACTCACATATCGGACAGCAAGACGCCCGGGTGCACGGCGCCCGGGCCGTTCGTACGTGCGCCAACAGATGACGCAGACACTCGGATCACTGGTCGAAGCGCTGAAGGGCCCGTCACTCGACGAGGCCCTGGAGGCGCTCGCCGGTTCCGGCACCGTCACGGCCGTCGAACAGATC
>JBASRP010000217.1:0-3230 GCA_049273905.1 Actinomycetota bacterium | reverse complement strand
GGATGCACGCGCTTGATGGCGGAACACCTTCAGGTCGGTCCGCCGCTGGAGCACATCTCCTGGTACGCCGACCGCGCGGCGCGCGACCTCGACGAGCGGCTTCCGTCGCACAAAGGTCCGCCGCGCTCCGAGTCGATCGTCACGCGCGAGCCCGTGGGCGTGGTCTCGGCGATCGTCCCGTGGAACTTCCCGCTGTACATCGCGACGCACAAGATCGGTGCGGCGCTGGCCGGCGGTAATACCGTCGTCCTGAAACCTGCGTCGTGGACGCCGCTGTCGGCGTTCTCGTTCGCCGACGCCGCCGAGCGGGCGGGGCTTCCGGCCGGCGTCCTGAACGTGGTTACGGGCGCCGGGCAGGAGGTCGGCGAGGAGCTCGCCGGCAACACGCTCGCCGACATGGTCTCCTTCACCGGGTCGACCGAGTCCGGCAAGCGCGTGATGCAGCTCGCGTCCGCGAATGTGAAGAAGGTTTCGCTCGAGCTCGGCGGCAAGTCCGCGGGCGTCGTTCTGGCCGACGCGGACCTCGACAAGGCCGTCCCGCACCTGCTGTGGTCGTGGCTCGTGCACGCCGGGCAGGCTTGCGGCGCGACGACGCGCTTCGTCGTGCACGAGAGCATCCACGACGACTTCGTCGACCGTCTCGTCGCTCAGGTCAAGGGTCTGACGATCGGCGATCCGAAGGAATGGACCACGCTCGTCGGCCCGCTGATCCGTTCCTCGCATCGCGAGCGCGTCGAACGCTACATCGCCATCGGCAAAGAGGAAGGCGCGACGCTCGTCACGGGCGGCGGGCGCCCGCAGCATCCGCCGGCGGGGCACTACCTCGAGCCGGCGATCTTTGTCGACGTGCGCAACGACATGCGCATCGCGCAGGAAGAGATCTTCGGCCCCGTCGTTGCGATCATCAAGGTGCGCGACGACGACGAAGCTCTACAGGTCGCGAACGATTCGATCTACGGTCTCGCGGGCGCGGTGTGGGCCGGGACGCGCGACCGCGCCGTCGCGTTCGCGCGCGGCATGCGCACAGGAACCGTCTCGTGCAACGGCGGCGGTCTCAATCCGTGGGCGCCGTTCGGCGGCTACAAGCAGTCGGGGATCGGGCGCGAGCTCGGGCTCATCGGTATGGATGAGTTCACCGAGGTGAAGCACCTGAACCTCGGGGTCGAGCGGCCGTCCGGCGACATCGGGCCGGGCGGCGCCGGCGTGTCGGCTTAGCCTTCGCCCTCGCCGCCGACGTCCATCTCGAACCGCGGCAGCATGATCTTCATCACGTCGGCAACCGCGGCGCACGCCGCGCAGATGCGGGCCTTGTCGCGGCGGTCGGTCGAATATGTGGCCGGCACGTCCGGGTGGATCGTGCGCTCGCCGCAGCGGGGACACACCTCGAGGTCCGCGTCCCCAAGGCCGCGCTTCGACAACAGGTCGGCGACGTGCGTGCGGGTGTAGTTGCGCACCGCCTCGGCGACGGCGTCTTCGTCGTGCGTTTCGGTCTCGGCCACGGACCCTCCCGGAACGTCGGGCGGCATCGTACGACGAGTATCTCCGCCGCGCGAACCCGCAAACGGCTCCCGGCTAGGATGCGCGTCCGTGGACGCATCGTCGCTCCTCGGGGTCGCCGTCGACGCGGCCGAAACGGCCGGTGACCTGCTCCTTTCGCGGTTCCGCGCCCCCGCGCGCGGGGTTGAGCGGAAGTCGAGCACGACCGACATGGTGTCCGACGCCGACCGCGACGCCGAAGCGCTGATCCGCGAGATCCTCGGCAAGGCGCGACCCGACGACGCGATCCTCGGGGAAGAGGAAGGGGAGAGCAGCGGCGGCAGCGGCCTGCGCTGGGTGATCGATCCGCTCGACGGTACGACGAACTTCCTTTTCGGCGTCCCGCAGTGGGCGGTGAGCATCGCGTGCGAGGACACGGACGGGGGAATGATCGGCGTGATCCACGCGCCCTGCCAGGGGGAAACGTTCACCGCCGCGCGGGGCGAGGGCGCTTTCCTCGCAGGGGAGCGCTTGGAGGTATCAGGTAAGACCGACCTGAGCGACGCCCTCATCGCCACGGGTTTCTCGTACGTGTCCGCAGAGCGCGCCGTGCAGGCGGAGGTGCTGCGCACCGTTCTCCCCAAGGTGCGCGACATCCGACGGCCCGGGGCCGCGTCGCTCGATCTCGCGTGGACGGCGGCGGCAAGGTTCGACGCCTACTACGAGGTTCCCTCGCATCACTGGGATTGGGCAGCCGGCGTCGTGATCGTGCGCGAGGCCGGCGCGCGCGTCGGCGAGCTCGCCGCGATCGGTCCGTCGGGGCCGGGCCTCATCGTCGCCGGGAACGGACTGTACGACGCCCTCGTCCAACTGGTGACATGAGGCTCGCCACGATCCTCCTCACTCTGGGGCTGCTCGGATGTGGAGGGTCGGCGCCGCCGCGGGACTCGGGGATCGAAGGTCTCGTGACGATCGGGCCCTCGTGTCCTGTTGAGACCCCCGGCGCGGATTGCGCGGACAAGCCGTATGCCGCGGACCTCATCGTCGTGGAGCGCAGCTCGAGCGACCGCGTGCGCCTGCGTTCCGAAGCAGGCGGAGCTTTCCGCGTGTATCTCGCGCCCGGCAACTACCGTATCCTCTCCGCGGCGAACGGAGGTCCTCCGTCACTGGAGTTCGTCGACGTGGTCGTTCGTGTGCACCGGTTCACGCGCGTGACCGTCCGGTTCGACTCCGGGATCCGCTAGCTTTCCGCGGCGTCGGGGCGCGAGAACATCGACGCGATCATGTTGATCGCGTCGTGCATCGGCGACGGATCGAGTAGCACGTTGAGAACCACCGGCATCTTCGCCGCGAACGCGTTGTGCAGCGCGAGCTCCAGATCGGCCGCGCGCTCGATGCGCTCGCCGTGGCCGCCGGCCATCTCCGCGATCTTCTCGTAGGCGGTGCCCGGGAGGTCGGACGCGACGGCCCGGCCGTGCACGACCTGTTGCATGTGCCGCACGATGCCCCACCCGCCGTCGTTGCCGACGATGACGGCGATCGCGAGGTCGTGCCGGCCCGCGGTGTCGAGCTCCATCGCGCCGAACCCGAACGAGCCGTCGCCGCTCAGTACGACGACCGGCCGGTCGGGGTGCGCGACCTTCGCGCCTATCGCCCACGGCACCCCCATGCCGAGCGCTCCCATCGCCGACCCGAGAGACGACATCGTCGACCCCGGCCGGCGCGCCGGCAGCGCGTCGACGGCCCACAGCGCG
>JBASRP010000336.1:0-1651 GCA_049273905.1 Actinomycetota bacterium | reverse complement strand
GTTTGTAACGGCTCTGACGACAGTTTTCGTAGCTCTCGAGCGCTGGCGTCGCTGAGCCCAGGATCACGGGACAATTGTGCAACTTGCCCCGGACTACGGCAACGTCCCGGCCGTTATAACGGACACCTTCTTCTTGTTTGTAAGACGCATCGTGCTCTTCGTCGACGACGATTAACCCAAGGCTTCGAATGGGCGCGAATACCGCCGAGCGCGCTCCGATCACAACATCCACAAGACCGCCGGCGATTTGCCGCCATTGCGCCCAGCGTTGCGCGCCGGTAAGAGCGCTATGCAGCACGCCAACTCGATCGCGAAAACGGGCGTTGAGACGGTCCAAGAGTTGCGGCGTCAACGAGATCTCTGGGGTTATGATCAAGCTCTGCCGGCCAAGATCCCTAACTCGCTCCATAGCGCGAAGGTAGACCTCGGTCTTTCCGCTGCCGGTAACGCCGTGCAGCAAAAACGTTTCGAAGCCGCCGATGTTTATTCGCTCAACGACTGTTCGTAGTGCCGCGTCTTGCTCGCCAGTCAGAGAAAATTGACTGTCGATAAGGTTGTTTGCGGTATCGGTAGCCAAAAATTCCGGCGCCTTCGAGCGATTTTGTTTCGCCAGGTGATCGCCAACCTCGATGGCGCCGGCGGCTTCCAGGCGCGCCAGCGTCCGTCCAATCGACTCGCCGGCAAACTTTCGCGTCAAAGTTCCGATGCTCACTTTGCCTTTGTAGCGCTTGAGCTCGGCAATTATTTTTCTGCCGAGTTCATCTGCGCCGGCGGCTTGGGCATCCTTGAGACTGACCGTTTTGCGGCTTTGGCGGCGCGAGTTGGGTGGCAGCATAGTCGCCACCACTTCGCCGAGCGGAGCCAAGTAATATTGAGAAATCCACTGGCTGAGTTTCAGAAGATATTGATCGAGAATGGGCTGATCATCCAATAGATCGATGATCGGCTTAGTCTCGGCCAGTGAGCTTCGCGCTGAGAAATCTAAAGTGACGCCCGTCAAGATGCGTCGCTGCACTTGAACTAAAACGCGGCTACCCGGGGCAATTCGACCTTCCAGAGATTCGGGGATGCTGTAAGTGAGGGGCTCTTTTAGAGGCAGAGGCACAACGATTCGGGCAAACTTTTGTGCCTGCTTCATCGCTGCACTTTTAACGGTCGGTGCTGCAAAACGCAATATGAACACCGCACCATAATTGGCCAATTTCGTTCGCTCTGGTCATTCGGACGAATCTCACAACGCTTAAGCCCGATCGCGAAAACCCTAATTGTTGTGGATACTTATAGATCAGATTTTTAAATAGCGATGGGGGCCATAAAACTGGCAGATGCTTTGCTTAAATAGCCGCACTAATAGACATAATTAAGCATAATTAAAGATAATTATTGACTGAACAACGCAATCGGTTCAGAATCGCCCGCGCTTAGGATGCTTGCGATAATGGATCAAGAGAACAACGTTAAAAAAATTCGCGAAGCTCGAATGTTGAGCAAAGCCGAACTCGCGCGTTTGGCGGGCATTTCGCCGTTAACATTGGACCGCATCGAAAGGGGTAAAGATTGTCGCTTGGCGACTAAACGAAAGATCCTTCTGGCGTTGGGGTTAACCATCGAACAAAAGCATACCCTCTTCAAGCAATAGCCATGCTGTCGT
>JBASRP010000172.1:0-2105 GCA_049273905.1 Actinomycetota bacterium | reverse complement strand
GTTCGACCGCCTGGCTGTCGACCGGCCCGGCACGCACGACGCGCGCGATGCGGGTGGGATGGGCGAACCGACCGGCGCGACGCGCCCGTGGGTCTTCGGCGACCCCTACGCGATCGACGTCCAGCGCACGGTGCACAACGCCGTCCTGCGCCAAGGCCCGACCGACGGTCCTGTGAAGCTTCACCCCGACGACTTCGAAGCGATCGAGTCCGAGAACCGCACGACGGCGGCAACCGCCGTCCTCCTCGACATGAGCTTCTCGATGCCGATGCGCGGTAACTGGGAGCCGGCCAAGCGGATGGCGCTGGCGCTGCACTCGCTGATCGCGTCGAAGTACCCCGAGGACCAGCTCTACATCATCGGCTTCAGCGCGTTGGCACGCGTCCTCAAGCCGGAGGAGCTGGCGGAGGCCGGCTGGGAGCACGAGTACGGCACGAACATGGAGCACGCGTTCAACCTCGCCGGGCGGCTGCTGGCGAAGCACCCGATGGCGACGAAGCAGGTGCTGCTCGTCACCGACGGGGAGCCGACGGCGCACCTGTGGCCGAACCACGATCCGCCGTGGTACTTCCAGTGGCCGCCGCGGCGCGACACGCTCGAGAAGACCTATAAGGAAGCGATGCGGTTGGCGCGCGCCGGCGTGACGATGAACATCTTCATGCTCGAGGATTCCCCCGCCCTGTTCCGCTTCATCGACAGGCTGGCTCGCGTCGTCGAAGGTCGCGTCTTCGCGGTGCAAGGAGAGGAGCTCGGCGAGTTCGCCGTGCGCGACTACCTGAAGCGCCGTTCATCCGCCTGAAGAACGCTCAATTCGAGTGTCCGCGCCGCCGCGCGACTCCGATCTAGTGCAAATGACCCTTGTGACGTGAACGTGCCTGTCTCTACCGTGAGTCGACCGATCGTCACGGGGGGTGCGCGATGCGTCAACGGGTCCTTGTCTCTTTCCTCACCGCAACGCTCTCGATGGTTGTCCTTCTGGCATTTGCCACAACGTCCTCCGCAGCCGCCCCGAGCACCTTCGTCGATCACCAGATCTACATCAGCTGCTTCGACCCGTTGTTGACCGATGGGACCAACTTCGCCGGAGTGTCCGTCAGTTCGAGCGATCAGTTCGGATCCGATGCCACGATCTTTTACTACCGCGACCCGGACACTCCCGAGGGAGATCCCACCCTCTCCTCCGGCAACGCAGCACCCACCCTTGATGTGAGCGCGACGCACATCGAGGCGACCGTGCCGATGTTCAACGTCGCGACGGGCGTGGACGAGGGAGAAGCGACCGTCACCGCCGACCTGGCTCCGAACGGCGATCCCATCACCGGAGACAAGGTCCACGATGGGAACGTCTTCTACCGCGACGAGAGCGTGATCCAGGGGCTCATCGTGACGGCGGGGACGGCGACGATGCCCGACGGCGTTTCGTTCGACCTGACGGGTTGCTTGGGGTCGGACGACCATGTCAGCGTCTTCCAGACGAATCCGGACGCGTTCGTTACGCACACCAAGGGCTTGATCCTCGCCTGCGACGCCGAGACGGAAGACTACAGTTTCGGCCTCTTCGGTTCCCAGGATCGATCCTTCGGGTCGGTTGACATCTTCTTCGGGACGGCGGATCAGTTCCTTTTCGCCACCGGACCGGGAACCGGGACGTTCACCACGCAGGGGATCGACTGGTCGGTAGACATGATCGATGAGGCGTCGGGTGACAACATCGGCGACGCGGTCGTCCACGCAACGTTCACCCCAGCGGGCAAGGCGAGCTTCGAGGATAGGAATTCCACGTCGACAAGGAAGTTCATCGCCGACCTCTTCGACGTCAGCGGCACGGTCGTACTTCCGACCGAGCCTGAGACGACGATCGACATGTCTTCGTGCGCCGCGTTCGACACCCGCACGAGTGATGTCAGAACGTCACCGAACGGTCCCCAGCCGGGCGGGCGGGCGCCCTCCAACGACCAACCCTCGGGAGCCATCACGCTCGTCCCAGGCCGGACCATCACCCTACAGACACGGGGCGCATCGGAAGCGCCCGAAGCCCCCTGCGTCGAAGACACACCCGGAGGGCCTGAGGAGCAACCGATCGCGAACACGGTCTGGTACAAGAT
>JBASRP010000145.1:0-1619 GCA_049273905.1 Actinomycetota bacterium | reverse complement strand
GCCATCTCTTCCTATCCCGAACCCAATCTTCAAATCCGAGTGCTCTACGAACGGGCGCGGCTCAGAAAAAATTTGGGGGAGGACGACGAGGCCTTGGCGGAACTCAAGCAGGCCTTTGACCGGATTCCGGAAAACGAAACTCATCCCGGCAAGGCACCAGTCTATGCCGAACTGGCCGAGTTGCTTGCCGCCTATGGTCTGGGCCGGCAGGCCCGCGCCCTGATGGATCAGGCCTTGACCCATCCGGAGGAAAATCCCCGGGAGGCGGGACGGCGTTTTCTGCAGGCGGCATTGGCGGCGCAAGCGGGCGGCGATTGGAACCGCGCCGCGGAATATTTCGGCACGGCCCGCCATCATTTTTCTTCCCTCAAGGATTTGAACTCGTTGATTTGGACCGCGGCCCATGGAGTTCGACTTCCTTTGGCCGAGAGGGATGGGGTTCAGGCCCGTCGCGAGCTCAAGGCCTTGGTCAGCCGCAACCGCCGCTTCCAATTTCACACCGACCTCCTTTTGCTTTTGGAATTGGAATTGTGGCTGGAAAGCGGACAGACGCTCAGGGCCTCGCCGGAATTTTTATTGGATCAGGTAAAACTGCGGGCACCCGACTGGTTGGGCAAGGGATGTTTCTGCGATTTAGCCTGGCCTCAGGCCAAGACCAGCCGTCTGCTGGAACGGGTCTACCAAAAGCTCAAACGCTACCCGGAAGCGATGCGCTTCGCCGCACAGGCGAAAAAATGGGAAGAGGCCGTGGGAAAAAAATTGGAAGCCTTGGGCTATTCCAAGGACAGCGTCCATCCCGGTACGCCCTCGCTGGTCTCTGTCACTTCGGTCAAAATGGAAACAGTGTTGCCCGAATCGAACATTCCGGCCGAAGACGAGAAGAAAGGCGGGGAGGAATTACAGGTGGTGAAGGCCCACGCCAATTATTTAGAGGGACAGATCCACAATCTGGAAGGGGTGAAAGAAGGATTGCTGCGGGATAATTTAAAACTCAACCGCGAGATCGAGGTCTTGAAAGATCAATTGGCTTTTACCCAGGAGAAGGCGGCGGAAGCCGTTCCGGAGCCTGCGAAATCCGAGCCGGAGGTCTCCAAACCGCCTCCGGCACCTGCGACGGTGATTGAATCCCGTCCGTTGCCGAAACAGCCCATCCCGGTTTTTAAACCGAAGGAAACGAAACCGGCGCCTGTTCCGCCTGAGAGCTCCGCGGAAATCCCCTCCGATGATGGAGAAAAAGAACGCCTGCTAAAAGCCCTCTCCGAAGCTCAAGGCAATCGCAGCCAAGCCGCCAAGGTCCTGGGGATCCACCGCCGCACCCTGCTGCAGAAATTGAAGAAATACGGGTTGGAGGATCTGGAATTCCTTCCCGGAAAGGAAGCCATGGAGGCCGCCATGGCCGAGGCTAACGGCAACCGTTCCGAGGCAGCAAAAAAACTCGGCATGAGCCGATCGAGTTTTTATCGCCGGCTCAAGGAACTGGGCCTGGGTTGAGGAGCCAAAACCATCTTCCACCATTTTTCAATCGAGGTATCTTTCCGCATCCCATCGGGAAGATATTGGAACAGTTCCTTGAAAAATTTTCTCACCCGGGGTGAGGGCGGCGGTTTGGTTTTCCATCC
>JBASRP010000332.1:0-1883 GCA_049273905.1 Actinomycetota bacterium | reverse complement strand
GCCAGCCCGCGTGCACCGCGAGCCCGGCCGACGTGAACGCGCCGGTCGCCATCAATCCCGCGTGCCCCAGCGATATCTGGCCGGCGAGCCCGCTCACCAACGACACGGCCGTCGCCGCGAGCGCGAGCGAACCGACGCGCGCGAGCGCGAACCGAGACAGGTCGTCGCGGAAGACGAACGGCAGCAAGAGCAGCAGCGCGAACCACAACCGGCGCCGCGCGTCCGCCCGCATCAGTGCCGCTCCTCGACGACGCGCCCCATGATCCCCGCCGGCCGGAGCATCAGGATGAGGATCAGCACGCCGAACGCGATCGCGTCGCGGTACCCGGCGCGCACGTACACCAGCGCCTGCTGCTCGACCACGCCGAGGACGAGCCCGCCGAGGAAGGCGCCGCGCGCCGACCCCAACCCACCGATCACCGCGGCGGCGAGCCCCTTGAACGTGAAGAATGCTCCGAGCTGAACCTGGACGGTCGTGACCGGCGAGTACATCACGCCGCCGATCGCGCCGAGCGCGGCCGCGAGGCCGAACGCGTAGATCATCGTGCGCTCGGTGTCGATCCCCATCAGCGCCGCGGTGCGGCGGCTGTGCGCCACGGCCCGGACGGCGCGCCCGAACGCGGTCTTCCGGAGCATGTAGTCGAGCCCGATCATCACGATCACGCCCGCGACGAATAACCATAGATAGATCGTCGGGAAGACGATGTCGCCCCACCGGATGATGCGGTCGGCACCGAGCGCGCTTCCGATCCCGAGCTTCTCGGTGTTGTACGCGCGCGCTCCCCAGATCCGCGCCGACGCGTTGGTGATGACGCTCGCGACGATCAGAAGTCCGAGGAGCCACGCGAGCGATTCCGGCGCGCGCTTCAGGGGCGTGAAGACCAGTTTCTCGAGTGCGATCCCGAGGATGACCGCGCCGGCGACGCCGACGATGATCCCCTGCCAGGCGGGGAGGTCGAAGTAGACGGCGGTGAGCGCGAGGAACACGCCGACCGTGAGGACCTCGCCGTGCGCGAAGTTGAGGGTGCGGCTCGTCGCGTACACGAGCGAGATCCCGAACGCGATCAACGCATAGACCGCGCCGACGCCGAGCCCGATGACGAGCGCTTCGACCTGTTCCACTAGATCGGCCCGGGCGCCGCGCGCGGGGCGCGGTACGCCTTGAAGAACTCCACCTTCTCCGGGTTCGTCAGCACGTCCTCGAGGATCCGCTGCTGGAGCTCCGAGCCCTTGTCGGTTCGGAAGAACTCCGGCGGCAGGTAGATCGCCGAGACTTGGATCTTGTAGAAGGCGACCTGCTCGGCGCGGTCGGCCCTCTTATCGATGTCGTAGATCAGCGCGAAGTTGTAGAAGCGAGCCATCCAGAGATCGTCGCGCGCGAACGCCTCGTGGTCCGTCGGCGAGAACGTGTACGTCGTCCCGAGCCCGCGCACGTCCTTCATCTTCTCGAGAGCACTCGCCACCTTCGGTCCGCTCGCGCCGCCGCGCTTCGCTGCCTCGGCGGCGAGCTTCACCGCGTCGTATGACGCCATCGCGATCACCGGCAGGTCGGGGATCAGCGTGCGCTGGCGCGGCAACGTAACGATGCCGAACCGCGTCTCGTAGCGCAGGAAGAACGCTGCCACGCGCGACGTGAACCAGTCGCGCCGGAACGGAAGCGTGATGGCCGTTCCCTCGGACGACGCGCCCGCCAGCGAGCGGTAGTCGGAGACGAAGAGGCCCGCGGGCCCGGCGAGCTGAACGTTCCAGCCGATCCGCCGCACCGCGTTCGCGACGCGCGCGGCGTCCGCCGGCGGTCCCCACACGATGAGCGCCTTCGCCCCCGAGCGCCGTAGCGCTTGCGCGAGCTGCGTCTGGTCGACCTCGCCGGGGACGAACTCACG
>JBASRP010000122.1:0-6517 GCA_049273905.1 Actinomycetota bacterium | reverse complement strand
TGCGGCCTCGTTGGCGCTGGTCCCGGCCGGCGCCCAGCTCACGCTGCGCAGGCCGTGCGATCCGCTCGATGCGGCCCTGTGTTTGCTGCCGTTCCCGAACGACCGCTTCACGCGGCCCGACCCGACCACCGACACCGGTCGCCGGATCGACTTCCAGCTCGCGGAGATGCCCCGCAGCATCGCGGGCAAACCGATCGATCCGACCGAATGGAACCGCAACGACGGGTTCTCGCCCGGTTCGGAGGTGCTCACGTTCGTGCCCGGCCTCGACATCCGCCGGACGTGGGGAACGCAGGCCATGACCGGCGCGCGCGTCGGCGGGCCGAACGATCCCCGCGATCAGCTCGCCGCGATCGGGCGCTACGCCGCGCCGAGCGCACCCATCTTGATCATCGACGCGACCACGGGGCGCCGCTGGCCGTTCTGGTCCGAGCTCGATACGAACGCGGCGACCGCCGACGACGACCGCATCCTGATCCTGCGCCCCGCGGTGAACTTCCTCGAGGGGCACCGTTACCTCGTCGCGCTGCGGAACATGCGCGACGCGAGCGGGGCCGTCATCCCGGCCGGCGCGCAGTTCGCGGCGTACCGTGACGGGACGCCGGGCCCGGCCACCGACCTGACCTTCGAGGAGGATCGCCGCCCCGAGGTCGAGGGCATCATCAACACGATCGCGCGCGCCGAGACGAAGCGCGGGAACCGCTTCGACAAGAGCCAGCTCTACCTCGCGTGGCAGTTCACGATCGCATCCGAGCGCAACCTCTCGGAGCGCGTGCTGCACATCCGCGACGACGCGTTCCGCCAGCTCGGCGACACGAACCTCGCCGACCGCCGCATCGCCGGTCACGCGCCCTTCTACAAGGTCACCACGGTGACCGACCGCTCGAACGACGGCGCGCGCCTGCGCCAGGTCGAGGGGACGATCACGGTTCCCAACTACCTCAACCTGCCGCCGCTGCCGCCCGTCGAGGAGATCTCCATCCCCGTCGACAACCCCATCGGCGGAAGTCTGCCCGGCCAGGCGATCCCCGGCGGCCGTTTCCTGTACGGCGCGGGCGGCGTGCCGACGCAGAACCCGGTGCAACCGACGATCGATGTTCCGTTCGTCTGCACGGTCCCGAAGGCCGCGACCGCCGCGCCGGCGCACCCGATGTTGTACGGCCACGGCTTGCTCGGCAGCCGGTTCGAGTCGGCCGGCGGCTCGACCGATCGTGACCGCGAGCGCAACTTCATGCCGTGCGCGGTGAACTGGATGGGCTTCGCCGAGTACGACGTCGCCAACGCGCTCATCGGACTGGTCGATCCGAGCAACGTGCCGTCGATGATGGATCGCGCGCAGCAAGGCTTCCTCAATTTCTTGTACCTCGGCCGCGCGATTGCCCACCCGCAGGGTCTCGTGCAAGACGCGGCGTTCCGGTCGGACACCGGCAAGCCGCTGTTCCGCCCGAACGAGCTCTTCTACGACGGCAACAGCCAGGGCGGGATCATGGGCGGCGCGCTCACCGCGCTCGGCGTCGACTTCACGCGATCCACGCTCGGCGTCGTCGGCATGAACTACTCGACGCTCCTCAACCGGTCCTCGGACTGGGAAGGGCCGGTGTTCGACCCGGCGGAGCCCGACCTCCCGTCGTACTCGTCGTTCATGTACACCATGTTCCCCGACAAGAAAGAGCAGCAGCTCGTCATGGCGCTCATGCAGATGCTGTGGGATCGTGCCGAGGCCAACGGCTACGCGCAACACATGACGACCAACCCCCTGCCGAACACGCCGCGGCATCAGGTCCTGATGCACGCCGCGCTCGGCGATTTCCAGGTGACGAACCACTCGGCCGAGGTCGAGGCCCGCACGATCGGCGCGCACGTGATGCAGACGGCGCTCGCGGCGGGACGGCACTGGGCGATCCGGCCCTACTGGGGTCTGACGCCGTTCACGAAGCGCGCCGGCGCGATCGTCCCGTGGCACGGTTCGGCGCTCGTGTACTGGGACTCGGGCAACCTTCTGCCGCCGAACGGCAACCAGCCTCCGCTCGAGGACGGCGGTGACCCGCACGAGGACCCGCGCCGCGATCCGCGCGCGGCGGATCAGAAGGTCATCTTCTGGCTCACGGGCAAGATCGTCGACGTCATGGGCGGCGGGCCGTACTACCTCTGCCGGCCGGGCGCCGAGTCGAGCATCCCGCGGGTGCCGAGCCTATTCTCCTTCGACTGGTGCCGCTAGAGCTCGAGGACGTAACAGAAGAGGAACGTGATCTCGTCGGGCCGGTAGTCGCGGCTCGGATCGCGCCGGAACCCGAGCGACTCGTAGAGCCGTTGAGATGCTTGCATGACCTCGTCCGCGTGGAGGCTGATCGCGCGTTTGCCGTCTGCGCGCGCCCGCTCGATGCACGCGACGCTGAGCGACCGCCCGATACCGCGGCGCGCGTGCGACGGTTTCACGGCGAGCATGCGGATCGACGCTTCGTCCTCGCGCTGGTGTGACGCGGACGGCGACGTTGCGTCGCGCACGTACGTGACGGTTCCGACGACGACCCCGTCCTCGACCGCGACGAGGACGGCGGCGCTTTTCACGCGGCCGGCGACATCGCGCAGGTTCTTCTCGTAACTGCCGAGGTCCGCGCCATAGTAGGCCGCGTAACCCGCGACCGCCGCGCCACCGGCGGCGGCATAGTCCTCTGGCGTCGCCTCGCGGATCTCGATCACGTTGCGGCGAAGCGCGCCCGCCGCTCGGCCACCCAGTCGCGCACCCATTCGACGGGGTGGAAGTTCAGGATGCGATCCGGCGGGATCCCGGCGATCGCGGCCGCGCCGAGGCCGAGCGGCATGAAGTCGAGTTCCGCGATCGCGTGCGCGTCGGTTCCGATCGAGAACCACACGCCGGTGTCGCGCGCCAGCCGGAGGAGGTCGACGGGCAAGTCTTGCCGCGCGACCGTGGCGTCGATCTCGACCGCCTTCCCCGCCTCCGCCGCAGCCGCGAACACGCGCGGCCAGTCGGCCATCAGACCGGTTCGCCGGTTGAACATCCGGCCGACCGGGTGCGCGAAGACGTCGACGGTCGGGTTCGCGATCGCGGCGAGGTAGCGCCCCGTCTGATCGTCCTTCAGCCGCAACGCTGAATGGAAAGCGCCGAGGACGAGATCGAGCGACGCCAGGAAAGCCGGATCCATGTCGCCCTCGCCTTCCGGCGTGACGTTCATCTCCAACCCTTTGAGGATCTGGATGTCGGGGAGGCCCGGCGCGAGCGCATCCATCTCTTCCCACTGTCGCGCGACCGTCGCCTCGTCCATCCCGCCGGCGATCTTCAACCCTTGCGAGTGATCGGTGATCGCGGCGAAGGCGTAGCCGCGGGTCGCGAGCGAGCCGGCCATCACTGCGAGCGGCTCGGCGCCGTCCGACCACGTCGTGTGCACCTGGAGGTCGGCCTGCACGAGCCGGTATTCGGGCGCGTTCTCGAGCGCGCGGATCGCCTCTGCCATCGAGATGTAACCGCGGCGCGTCGCCGGCGGCTCCGGCGGGTTGGGTGGTTTCGCGAACCACTGCTCGACGATCGCGGCGACCCAGGGTCCGACGGCGGGGAGGACGGTCAGCGACTCGCCGCGCGCCAGGATGTCGGCGGCCTCGTCCGGCCAGAGCAGAGCTTGCGACGCGGCGCGCCGGAGCGCGCGGCCGCGGTGTTCCTCGTGCTGTTCGGATTCGCGAGCGAGCAGCTCGCACAGATCGACGTTGCGCACGGGCCGAAATCTACCCGCCCGACGGGACCGCTATCCCGCCCGCTGCTTGACGAGCTCCTCGCTTACCTGCCAGAGGCGCTCCTGTGCGTCTTCGTCGTACGACGGCGGGGAGGACATCTTCTCGCGACTGTTGTCGAAGTATTTGCCGTGGACGCCCTCGACGTCGGGCGACGACGCCAGGTAGATCGGCGTCTCCGCGCCCGACCGCACGGAGATCGCGCGGCCCGTCAGGCGGAACAGCCACATGAACGGCTTCACGGGGATGCGGTTCCCACTCCCGAGGCTCGTCGCCACGAAACCGGGATGCAGGCTGTTCGCCGTGACCCCGGACCCTTCGAGACGCCGCGCGAGGGCGTACGTGAACATGACGTTGGAGAGCTTCGAACGGCTGTAGACCCGCATGGAACGGTAGCTGCGCGTGCTCTGGAGATCGTCGAAGTCGAGCGTCGCGCCGTAGTGCGCGTCCGACGCGACGACCACGATCCGGCTCGGCGCGCTCTCCTTCAGCCGGTTGACCAAGAGGTTCGTGAGCGTGAACGCGGCGAGGTGGTTGACGGCGAACGTTTCCTCGTACCCGTCGATGGTTACCTGCCGCCGAACCCGATACACGCCCGCGTTGGAGATGAAGACATCGATCCGCGCGTAGCGGTCGAGGATCGCCTCGGCCAGCTCGTGCGTCGAGCGCAACGACGCGAGGTCGCCGAGTACCACGTCGGCCGAGCCCGGCGCGCCGCGGCGCACCTCCTCGGCGGCCGCTTCCGTCTTCTCGGCGTTGCGCCCGACCATCGCCACGCGCGCGCCGGCCGCGACCAGGCCGCGCGCGGTCTCGAGGCCGATCCCCGAGCTCGCGCCGGTCACGACGACCAGCTTCCCGTCCATCGAGCCGCTCACGGCGCGGAATCCTAGTCGGGTTGCGCCGCGAATCGTTAGGCTGGCGGCATGACGGCGACCTGTCACCAAGCGGCGCCCGCGACGTACTGCGATCTGCTTCCACCCGAGATCGACCGCCTCGCGCGCACGCTCGCGGATCTCGATCTGGCCGCGCAGGTGCCGACCTGCCCCGACTGGACCGTCGAAGACCTCGCCGTGCACATCGGGACCATCCACCGGTGGGCGATGAACATGGTCAGGGTCCTGACGCCGAAGCGGATCTCCTCCGCGACGATGGAACTCGGGATGCCCGAGGACGCGACGAAGCTCGCCGGCTGGGTCGGCGCCGGAGCCGAGCCGCTGGTCGAGACCTTCCGCGCGGCCGATCACGGCGCGCCGATGTGGGTGTGGGGGTCGGACCCGCATGCGCGGTTCTGGCCACGACGCATGGTGTTCGAGTCGACCGTGCACCGGGCCGACGCCGAGTTCACCGCCGGGATCGAGCCGGTCATCGACCCCCGCGTCGCGGTCGACGGCGTCGACGAGTTCCTCGACAACCTGCCTCACGCGGCCTACTTCGCCCCCTGTGTGAAAGAGTTGACCGGTACCGGCTCGCGGATCGCGTTCCGCGCGGGCGATGCAAACGTGGCGTGGACGATCACGCTAGGCCCCGAGGGCTTCGCCTGGGACCACACGGAGGACGGCGCCGACGCGAGGATCGAAGGAGAGTCGGGCGACCTGCTCCTCCTCGTCTATGGACGACGCACGCGGGACGATGGCCGCTTCAAGGTCTCCGGCGATGAGGCCTTGCTCGATTTCTGGGTCGAGCGCTCGTCGATCTAACCGGTACTCTGCCGGTCATGCGTCTGGTCGTCGCCGATTGTTCCGTCGACTACGCGGGAAGGCTTTCCGCGCACCTGCCGCCCGCCCGCCGCCTGCTCGTCGTCAAGTCCGACGGCACCGTCGTGATCCACGGCGACCGCGGCCACAAGGCGCTCAACTGGATGTCTCCTCCGTGCACGATCCTGGAGCGCCCCGACGCCTGGACGGTAACCGGCCCGCGCGGCGAAACGCTCGAGATCTCGATCGAGGAGATCCACCTCGACACCACTCTCGACCTCGGCGCCGAGCCCGGCCTGCGCAAGACCGGAAGCGAGACCGAGATCCAGTGGCTCCTCGCGCAGAGCCCGGACGCGATCGTGCCGGGCTCGCGCCTGGTGTCGCGCGAGTTCCAGACCGGCATCGGTCCCGTCGACCTGTTGCTGCGCGACGCGGACGGCGCAGCGGTCGCGGTCGAGGTGAAGCGGGTGGGCGAGCTCGCCGCGGTCGAACAACTGTCGCGCTACCTCGAGCGCCTGAACGGCGACGCGTCGCTGGCGCCGGTGCGCGGCGTGCTCGTGGCCCAGATCATCAAGCAGCAGACGCGCACGCTCGCGAAAGCGCGGGCGATCGAGTGCGTCGAGATCGACTTCGAGAAACTGGCCGGCCGGGTCGTGCGCGACCCGACCCTTTTCTGACCGGGAGGACACGATGAGTGCCGACGCGTTCCGCAAAGCCGTCGAGGCGTCCGACCTAGAGGCGGCCGTCGCGTGCCTGTCACCCGACGTCGTCCTGCACTCGCCGGTGACGTTCAAGCCGTTCGAAGGACGCGACGCCGTCGCCGTCCTATTCGGGATCCTCTTCAAGACCTTCGAGGATTTCCGCTACGTCGGTGAGTTCCACGGCAACCACGGATCGGCCGTACTCCACTTCCGCGCGCGCGTGGGCGACCGCGAGGTCGAAGGGATCGACATGATCAAGACCGGGGCCGGCGGCCTGATCGAGGACTTCACGGTGATGGTGCGTCCGCTCTCGGCCGCGACGGCCTTGCGGGACGCGGTCGGCGCGCAGCTGGCGGCGAGCTAGACGGTGAGCTGCGC
>JBASRP010000112.1:0-2006 GCA_049273905.1 Actinomycetota bacterium | reverse complement strand
GTTCGAGCGCGCGCGGCTCGACCGATCGCGGGACGAGCGGCCGGTGCGTCCACCGCCACCCGCGGGCGACGCCGCGAACGTCCTTCGTCAGAGCGCCCATTGCTCAGCGCACGTCCGCCAGCAGAAGCGGCGGGCACTTCATCGCGGTGATCCGCGGCGACGAGCCGACCGTCTCGGACGCCATGTCGAGCGCGTCGCCGAGCGTCGTCGCCGTGCGGAATCCGAGCCGAGCCACCGTCGAGCGCTCGCCGCCGACGAAGATCACGTCGCCGAGTTGCTCCATCGCGTGCGCCGCCCAGTACCACATGTAGAACGGGTGCACACCGTGGTAGGCGTACGAGTTGCGGTACAGATGCACGTACCACGGGTCGCTCGCGAACTGCTCCTCGAACTTCGCCTCGATGGCCTGCGGGTCGGTCGTCTCCGCGAGCACCTCTTCGAAAAAGTCGATGTAGGACGGGTGGTGCAGCGCGTTGAACTCCTTGCGTACGGGATGGAACATGATCATCGCGCCGCCCGGCCGCACGAGCGGCTTGCCGCGATACATGTTGTAGAAGTAGCCCAGCCCGAGACACACGACGAGGATCGGGTTGAGGACCGAATTCACGTTGTAGGGCGAGATGTATGGCAAGCCGGCGATCAGGACGTCCGCCTGACCGTCGACCTCGACGACCTGCTGCCGATGTACGTTCTCGAGCGTCACCGCGTGCACCGCCTCCGTTTCGCCGGCCGTGACGCCGGTGATGCCGTACGGCGCCGCGATCCGATGGAAAACCTGCCGCTTGATGTGCGCCGGCACGCGGTCGGTCGCGCGCTTCGCCGCGAGGTAGGCGGCCTGATCGGCCACCGACCACTCCCACTCACGCTTCTGGAGGAAGTCGAAGGGCTTGCCGAACGTGTCGTTGTTGAGCGTCGTCTCGATCGTGAAGATGTTCAGGCGGTCCGCCAGGAGCCGCCCCATCCGCGTCGTCGAGTCGTGCAGTGCGCTCGCCGTCGGGTCCATGTACGAGCGCGAGTGCAGCATCGTGTGCACGTTGTGGTGATGCTTCAGGGAGCGATAGGAGCCGAGCCCGACCGGCACGCTCTTGTGGCCTCCGTCCATCGCGACGAGGTTGATGTTCACGTAGACGACGAGGTCGCTCTCGGCCGCGCGCCGGTTGATCTCGACGTCCTCGCCCTTGTCCGTCGCGCCGATGTGGGTGAGGTTCGCGCGATCCTCGGCGTCGTGGTTCGTGAGCGCGTCGGGCCAGAACGAGCGGTACACGCGCTCCCCCACCGCGCGTTTGATCTCCTTCGGCGTCATCCGCCGGTGCAACGAGTTCGCGATCGTGATCTTCACATCGTCGATACCGGCCCGCGCCGCCAGCTCGAGGACGTGTTCGATGATCCGGCCGCGGATGTCCGGCGGTTTCATCGGCGGCAGCGGCAGCGAGATGTCGTCGACCGCGATCGTCAATCGCATGCCCGGCTTCAGCAGTGCGCGTAGCGGCTCCGAGCCGCGCGGATGCTCGAGCGCGTCGAGGATCGCGGCGTCGACGTCGCGGATGCCGGGCAGCGGCTCGGACGGGTAGACGACGCGCGAGCCGAGCGGGAGCTTCTCGAGCCGGAAGCCCTCGCCGTGATGGAAGAGCAGCGGCGGCGTCCGCTCGTCGACATCGAGCACGAATCCCGGACGGCTCATACGGGTTTCACTCCTTCGTCGGATCGAACGCGATCTTCACGGATCCCAAGCGCCCTGCGGTCAGCGCGTGATCGAGCGCTTCGCGCCAGCGGGAAAGCGGGTACGACGCGCTGACCAGCCCACCCAGGTCCGCGTCGGCGAGGAATGCCATCGAGTCGGCGAACGCGCCCGCGCCCGCGTAGGCGCCGACGACCTCGAGCTCCCGGTACCACGCGGGCGACAAGTCGGCGCGCGCCGGCATGGCGGAGAGAACGACGCGGCCGCGCGCTTTGGTCGCGCGGAGAGCAGAATCCAGTGAGGCGCGCGTTCCGGCGCAGTCGAACGT
>JBASRP010000111.1:0-1508 GCA_049273905.1 Actinomycetota bacterium | reverse complement strand
CTCTCTGCGTCTGCGGTCAGGAACGCGGTCTCGTCGTAGGTCGCGACGTCGCGCAGCTGCGGCGCGACCGCGTTGACGATGCCCGCGACGACGATCCACGCGCCGATCACCCACACGAAACGTCGGGTGGCAAGGGCGCCGAGCTTCTCGAACCCCGGGTCTCCCTGTAAACGGGCCGCGTAACGCGAGCGCGACGGCGCCGGCCCGGCGGCGTCCGGAGACTAGGCCGCGGGCTTTTGGAGGGGCAAACCGGACGCTTTACGCCGCCGTCGCGGAGCCGGGCTCGCCGGGTGGCGCCGCACTCCTTGCTCCTCTTCCCAGGCTTCGACGAGGCGGTCCAGGTTCGCTTCCCACGCCAACTGCCTGCTCAGCCAGCGGCGGGCTTCCTTCTTCTCTTCGTCGTCCATCGGGTTCCCTCCGATGCGAACTCGTACTTGATATACGTGTCAGTATCTAATATACATAGGCGTATCTAGATGTCAACCCGGGATATCGTCATGATGGGTGCCGGGATGCCGGTCGAGCGCCTGACTCCGGAGCGCCGCCGCGGGATGACGAGAGAAGCCCTCGTCGAAGCGGCGGCCGACGTCTTCGCGCGCCGAGGGTTCCAGGCCGCATCGCTGGACGAGATCGCCGAAAGCGCGGGCTTCACGCGCGGAGCGATCTACTCGAACTTCGGCGGCAAGGAGGAACTCCTGATCGCCGTCCTCGATGTTTACACGGAGCGGCAGCTACGGGAGTTCGGCGCCGCCATCGACAGCGTCTCCGAAGGAACCGGAGAGGAGCAGAGCGCTGCCGCCGCCGCGGTGTGGAGCCATACCCGACGAGACCTGAACATCACGCTGTTGTCTCTCGAGATGCGCCTCTATGCACTGAGGAACCCCGATTTTCGTAAGCGACTCGCGATCGCGGAGCGTCGCCAACAGGGAAGGATCGCGGAATTCATCGCGCACGTGGCCGGGACCGAAGGCCGGCAACTGAGGATCGAACCCGCGGACCTCGCCGAGATCCTGCGGGCGTTCTCCGACGGACTCGGCCAGCTGGCGACACTCGACGAAGAGCGGAGCGATGAGTACGACCGGATCGCGATGACGTTCTTCGGCATGATCGCCGAGGCCGCGACGCCGGAGGAAGAGAGCGGGAAGAGCTAGAGCGGAGCGCTCGTAGGCGACTCGGGCGCGTGTGCCAGAAGACCCGCGATCTCCTCGGCCAGATCGGCCGCGAAACGCTCGGTGAAACCCTCTTCCGCGTGGCCGAAGTGCGGCTCCAGCCGCAACCTCTTGGGCTCGGGTGCGTGATCGTAGAGCTCTTGCGCGTCGCTCGCCGCGAAGAAGTGATCGTCCTCGCCGTGGATCAGCAGGATCGGCGCATGGACCTTCTCGATCGCTTGCACCGGCGGCTCCGGGTTCCCCCAATCGAGATTGATGCGCGTCCCGAACAGGCGGCGGAACATCGACCGTCCGAACGGGCTCGTGAAGATCCACGTCATCCGCCGCACCGCCTTCGTG
>JBASRP010000104.1:0-8580 GCA_049273905.1 Actinomycetota bacterium | reverse complement strand
GGATGGCCGTCAAGTTCCATCTCGGCGGGCGCGCGCAGTCCGACATCGTCGCGATCAATCAGCCCGTGTTCATCACGCGCACGCCGGAGGAGTTCCTCGAGTTCGTTCACCTGCGCACGCCGGATCCTGCGACCGGCCAGATCGACCTGTCTGCGTTGGGCGCGTTCGTCGGCGCCCGGCCGGAGTCGCAGCGTGCGGCGCAGATCCTCCTCTCCGCCGTTCCGATCGAAAGCTTCCTCCGCACCGAGTACTTCGCGATCCACGCCTTCCGTTTCGTCGCGGCTGATGGTTCCGCGCGCTTCGGCAAGTATCGCTGGCAACCGGACGCCGGTATCGGGACGCTGACGAAGGAGGAAGCGGAGGCCCGTCCAGACCATTACCTGCGAGAGGATCTGATCGCACGCCTTGCCGAGGGGCGGGCGTCATTCTCACTTCACATCCAGCTTGCGGGCGAGGGCGACGATCCATCGGATCCGACCGAGGACTGGTCGGGGCGGGAGGACGTCGTCATCGGGCGCCTCGAGATCTCAGGGATCGTCGAGGATCAGGAGAAAGACTGCGAGGCGCTGCTCTTCGACCCGACCTTGTTGTGCGACGGGATCGAACGATCGGCAGATCCCGTCCTTTCCGCGAGGCCCCCCGCGTACGCGATCTCTGTGAAGAGACGGCTCAAGGCGCGGCGCTAGTCGCCTTTCGTCTGGAAGTAGCGCAGATATCCCGCGGCGCTCGAGCGGAACGCGTTCAACGACTCGAACTTCTTCAGCAGCTCGGGATCGTCCCAGACGACCGCGTAGTCGTCGCGCGTCTTCTCGACCAGGCGTTCGGTGATGAAGTCGAGGTCGTCGGACTCATCCATCGCTTCGCGCACGATGTCCCCGAAGCGCACAAGGCGCTCGCGCGCCATCGCCAGCAGATCGCGGTCGGCCGGCGCGGCGCCGAAGTGCGTGAGGTACAAGCCGGTCGGGGAGAGGGCGCGGTAGCGATCGAGCGTCGACAGCGCGAGCTCCAGATCGAAGTCGGGCGGCGGAGTCGCCGGGCGCAGCACGCCGGCGTCGGGCAGGTACACGCCCATCGAATCTCCGACGAACAGCACACCCGTGTCGGTGTCCTGCACCGCCATATGGTGCCGTGCGTGCCCGGGCGCGTAGAGGATCTCGAGCGCGCGGCCGCCGCCGAGGTCTAAGCGGTCGCCGTCGTCGACGGCGAGCAGCCGGTCTTCGGGAACGGGCTTCAACGGGCCGAACAGCTCGTCGAGCCGCGGGCCGAAAACGCGGTACGCGCTCGCCATCAGTTTCGCGGGGTCGACCATGTGCCCCGCGCCCTCGCGGTGGACGACGATCGTCGCCGACGGGAACAGCTCGGCGATGTCGCCCGCGCCGCCGGCGTGGTCGAGGTGGATGTGCGAGGCCACGAAGTAGGCGACGTCGTCCGGCCCGATCCCGAGCTGCTCGAGGCCGGCGGCCAGCGTCGAAGCGACGGTCGCGGGACCCGTCTCGACGACCGCAACGCGCTCGCCGGGAACGACGAACGCCGCGACGAGCTGCGTCATGTTCGCCATCTCGCAGTCGATCGCGACGAGGTCGCCGTCGAGTTTCAGGATCGGTGGCACAAGCGCGCAGTCTACTCATAGAGCGAGGCCGGCTCGGTGAGCCGGCCTCGGTATTGATTCCTCTACGCGTGGCGCAAACGCCGTCTGATCAGTAAGACCATGCCGCCGATGATCCCGCCCATCAGCAGCGCCTTCGCCAGGTCCTTCGCGGGCCACGGCTTGATCTTGAGCGACTTCCAGTCGATCTTCAGGCCGTACTTGCCGGCGCCGAGTCCGCCGCCGCCGATGACCTGCACGCCGCCGCCGTTGCCGCCACCGATGATCTCGCCGCCGCCCAAGGAGGGCGTGATCGGTGGGATGATTCCGCCCAGCCCGCCGCCACCGCCGCCGCTCGACGGCGGAAGAACGACCGGCCGTGCCACGGCGCCGGCCTGAGCGACGCCGAAGGTGAGATTCAGCTCGCGCACCGATCGAAGTCCAGCGATCGGGCAGCCGACCTGATCCTTCACGAGGCCGTACGCGGGGTTATCGCGGACCGCGTTCGGGATGGACCCCTCTAGGCAGGTCTCGAGGTCTTCATTCGCCGGGATGGCCTGCGCGGCCGTGAGCGTCAGGATGTCGATGCTCAGACCCTGGGCCACCGCCTTCGCTTCCTGCCCCTGATCTTTGTCCGGCCCGGTCTTCACGCCGTATTTCGTGCAATCGGCGATCGGCTTCGACTTCGGGTTGGGGTCAGGGTACGCGTAGTTCCGGCACACGTCCTCGGGGGGGTTCGATGTGTGCGATGCCCGCGAGGGTTCGGTCTCGCCCGGATTACCGATCGAGATCTTGATGGCGATCGTGCATGGCTTGGCCGAGCCGGGACACGTTTGGTCACCGATCACCGCAGGCTTCGAGAAGAAGTCATTCAGCTGATCGATGGGGATCTCATGGAGGACCTCTTCACCCGCGTCCGCGTTCCCCTCGGGGAATCCTTCGCGGTTCGGGTTCCCGAGACACTGATCCTCTTCGCGCGCCGGGATCTCCTGTGGGCCCGTCACGATGGCCTCGATCGTGTCCGTCGTACCCGGCACGAACGTGCGCCGGCACGCCCGGCCGAACATGAGCCGGTAGCCGGCCCGCGATCCACCCGGCTGCCCGTTCGACTGCGAGAAGGCCTCGACCCGCATCGCGTCGATGTAGAAGCAGTTGGTGCAACGGTTGTCGGACGTTCGGTCGCCGATCGTGATCCCGGCAACCTCCGCGACGGCGATCGACGTCACCGTGTCGTTGTCGCGGATGGATTGCGACGTGCTCGAGATCGACGCGGCGCTCACGATGCATTGCCGCGCGATGGGCCCCGGGTCCTTCTTCGGGGTTTGGTTGTCCCCGCCGGGGAACGTCGCGTCCGGGTCGTAGCTTCCCGGGGGCTCCGGCGGGCTTCCCGCTGCGGGGAAGAGGCACACGTCCTCGAAGTAAGCGTTGGCGAGGCCGCGCGGTGCGTCGGAGTGCGTCGCCGAGGCGCGAGCGGTTCCCGCCGCGACACGACCGAACTCTTCCTCACCGACGGGGCCGCCGGCCGTGGTGAACTCGGCCCGCGCGTCTCCACCCGGCTGCTTCGCGTTGACCTCGGTCGGGACGGACGCGCCGGTCGTGGTTCCGTGAAGGCCGTTCGCGATACCGGCGTCGAGCAGCCACGCGATGGCGGACGCCTCGGACGGAAGCGCGACCTCGGTGTTCGAGTGCGCGATCGCGGGGCCGAACGCCGGCGCCGGCAGCGCCTGGTGGTCGACGTATCCGCCGATCGGAGCCGCGTCCGCGAACGTGTAATAGGAGGAGACGCTGTCGGGCTCCGTGACGGCCTCGTCCTGGCCGACCGACGCGGGAGCGGCGATGAGGCTCCAGGTGAACATGGCGATGACACCGACGGCAGCGAGCTTCGTCAGCCGTCGCCGGTTGAGCTTCTCTCCTCTCACCATCGGGCCCATCGGGGAAGCCTCCTATCCCTCGTTGTGTGGCTCGGACGTACCTTCGGTGGTGTGCTCCGTCAGATCGATCGTCGTCGGTGCCGCGCCCTGTTCCGGCTCGGCGGTCGCGACGACGGCCTCAGCGGCCGGCTTCTTGCGGCGGGTGCGGGTGCGCCGTTTCGGTGTTTCGGTCTTGACGCCCCCGTTCCCCGTCGTGACGTGGCCGCCGCCCATGTACGAGGCCTGTACGAGGTCGCTGGACTCGAGCAGGGTCTTCGCGTTGCCCTCGATCGTCACGGACCCCTTCTCGAGGACGTACGCGCGGTGCGCGATCCGCAGCGCCTGGTTCACGTACTGCTCGACCAACAGGATCGTCGTCCCTTCCGCGTTGATCTCGCGGAGCATCTGGAACAGCTGCTGCACGACAACCGGGGCGAGTCCGAGCGACAGCTCGTCGACCATCAACAGCCGCGGTCCCGGGAGTAGGGCACGCCCGAGCGCGAGCATCTGCTGTTCTCCACCCGACATGGTTCCGGCCGCTTGCGTCCACCGTTCCTTGAGGCGCGGGAACAGTGTCGTCACACGATCGACGCCGGCCTTCCATCTCTTGCGGTCGTGTCTCCTCGTGTAGAACCCCATCTTCAGGTTCTCTTCGACGGTCAGACTTGGGAACATCCCGCGTCCTTCGGGCAGGTGCGACACGCCCATCGCGACGATGTCCTCCGCCTTGGTGCGGTCGATCCGTTTGCCGTCGAGAGAAACCGTTCCGGTTAGCGGCCGCAGCAGGCCCGAGATCGTGCGCAGCGTCGTCGTCTTGCCGGCGCCATTCGCACCGACCAGCGCAACGAACTCGCCCTCGTCTACGCGCAGGCTTACGCCGCGCAGGGCCTGGATGTGGCCGTAGTAGACGTCGATACCGGCGACCTCAAGCAACGGACTCCTCCCCGAGGTACGCCGCGATGACCGCCGGGTTGCTCTGGATCTCGGACGGGAAGCCCTCCGCGAGGTTGCGCCCGAACTCCAGCACGTAGATGTAGTCGCAGATCATCATCACGAGGCGCATGTCGTGCTCGATGATGAAGATCGTGTGGCCCATCTCGTCGCGGACCTTGAACAGGATCTCTGCGAAGGCGTCCGTCTCTGACACGTCGAGCCCTGACGCCGGCTCGTCGAGGAGCAGCATGCGCGGCTGCGTGATCAGTGCGCGACCGAGTTCGACGAGCCGCAGTACGCCGAACGGCAGGCCTGCGACGCGGCTCTCGCCGTACTGTGTGATGCCGAGCATCGCCATGACTTCTTCGACGCGCTCGCGGTTCCGGCGGTCCTCGACGCGACTGCGGTTCAACATCAGCAGGTTCGAGGTGAAGCCCGACGCGTTCTGCAGGTGCGTCCCGACCATGAGGTTCTCGAAAACGGAGAGGCGCGGGAAGAGACGCATCAGCTGGAAGGTCCGCGCCATGCCGAGCCGCGCGCGTTCATGCACAGGCGCGTCGGTGATGTCGCGGCCGAGGAAACGCACCGCGCCTGAGTTCGGGACCAGCAGGCCGTTCACCGCGTTGAAGTTCGTCGTCTTCCCGGCGCCGTTCGGACCGATCAGGCCGCAGATCTCGCCCGGGCGGACCTCGTACGAGACCGCGTCGTTCGCGACGACGCCGCCGAACCGGATCGAGACGTCGCGCACCTCGAGCATCGGCGTCGCGTCGGGGCGCTCGCGGCGGTCGCCGCGCGCCTCCATGTAATCGGAGAGACGTTTCCCGGCCGAAACCTCCGGCGTTCCGTTCTGGCCGCCCGAGATCGGCGGCGGACCTCCCGGATCGCTGGTCGCGGCGACGAGCTCGCGTGTCTCTTCGGCCTCCATCGCTCCGCCGGCCTCAGACGCGGGCTCCAGGACGACGGTCTTGCGTTTCCGTCTGTCGCGCCGCGAGCGGCGCTCCGCGATCTGCTCGCGGATCTGCTCGCGGACACCGACGATGCCGGCCGGGTTGCGGAGGATCGTGAAGATCAGCAGAGCGCCGGCGAACAGGTCGGTCTTGTCCTTGGTGAACTCCCACAGCGTGAAGATGTATTGGTCTGTGATCACGTACACGATCGCGCCGACGACGGCGCCGGCGATCGCCCCGATGCCGCCGAGAACGGCGATGGCCAAGAAGGTGATCGATTTCTGGAAGTTGTAGTCCAGCGGTGTCGCGGTGCCGATGAAGTTGAGGTTCATCGAGCCGGCGACGCCGATCACGAAGCCGGCGACGGCGAAGGCGAGCAGCTTGTACCGCGTCACGTTGATGCCGAGCGTCTTCGCGGCGACCTCACTCGAGCGGATCGCGAACCAGGCGCGCCCCGTCTTCGAGTCACGCAGGTTGGCGACCATGAGGATGAGCAGGATCGCGGTCGGCCACACGAGGTAGTACAGAACGCGTTCGTCCGAGAAGTCACAGCACGGCCACTTGAGCGGTGGAACCTTGACGCCGTTGAAACCGCCCGAGAACGGCTGCCATTCCAGGAAGCTGGCCTCGAGAGCCCACTGGAACCCCAGCGTCGCGATGGCCAGATACAGCCCGCGGATCCGTAACGCGAACGCCCCGATAAGGACCGCGACGAGGGCGGCCGCGGCTCCCGCGATGATCGCGTGGAACGGATACTCGATCGACAGGTGGTTCGTCACCTGCGCCGCGGTGAACGCGCCCACGCCCATGAGGGCCGCTTGCGCGAGCGAGATCTGTCCCACCCAGCCCGTCAGGATCACGACGGACAGCAGCGCGAGCGTGAGGATGCTCATGCGCACGGCCATGTTGGCCCAGTTGGACGGGAACAACCACGGGAACGCCAGGAGGAAGGCGATGATCAGCCAGCGCAGGGTGCGGCGATTGCGCAGCATCAGATCTCTTCCTCTTGCAACTGGACCGACTTCCCCGTCACGAACATGAAGATGATGACGGCGAGGAAGATCGCGAGCTCGCGCGTGCCGGGGAATTCATGGCTCTTGATGTACGGCAGGCGGTCGACCTCGTTGTAGAGCACGCCGACGACGCCGGCGCCGATCACCATCCGACCGAGACTCGTCAAGCCTCCGAATAAGGCCGCGGCGTACGCCGGGATAGAGATCAGGGTCAAGATCAACGGATGCAGTTCGACGAGCGGCGACAGCAGGATCCCGGCGATGCCGGCGAGCACCGACCCGAGGACCCACGTCATCGCCGAGACGCGCTCGGCGGGGACGCCCATCAGCAGCGCCGCGCGACGGTCGTCGGCGACGGCGCGCATCGCGATCCCGAGTGTTGTGTACTTGAACAGATAGACGACGGCCAGCATCAGGACGGCCGTGATCGCCAGGATGAAGAGGCGGTCGTACCCGAGCGTGATGCCCCAGAACTGGAGCTGCCCCGACGGCGTGATCTTCGCCGCTTGCTGGCGGTCGTACCCCCAGACGTGCCCCGCGATCGCCGTCAGGAGCGCGAGCACGCCGACGGTCATGATGACCGACACGAGGACGGGCCGGTCCTGGAGCGGGCGCAGGAGGAACCGTTCGATCACGAAGCCGAGGACGCCGGCGAAGACGAGCGCGGCCGGCAGCGCGATCGCGATCGGAAGGTCCCATCCCTTCCCGCCGTGGACCGTGGGATCGTTGTGGAGTTGATACAACACGTACGCGGTGATCATCGCGACGCCGCCCTGCGCGAGAGTCAGGATCTTCGAGGCGCGGTAGATCATGACGACGCCTGTCGCGATCAGCGCCATCACGCCCGCGATCGGCAGGCCGAGGATGAAGAGCTCGAGGTAGAGCTTCATCGTTCCTCGATCACTTGCCCGGGGTCGGGTCTGTCACCCAGTCGCCGACCACCTTCCACGTCCCGTCCGGCTGGACCACGGCCACCAGTCCACTCGTGTTGGCGTAGTGATCCCCGGGTCGGTACGAGAGCGGCCGCGTCAGGCCGGCGGGGGAGAAGTTCGACAGGCTGTTGGCGGCCTGGATCGCCTTCTCTCGCGTGAGGCACGATCCGGAACGCTTCATGACCTCGACGGTCAGGGCCGCGCCGGCGTATCCACCCTCGAGGTACGGGTTGGTGACGTCCACGCTCGACCCGTAGTACCGCTGCACGGTCGAGATGTAGTCGCGAACCGCAGCCGGCTGGGGATTCGTCTGAGGCGGGTAGTAGGAACTGCCCGCGTTGAGGTTCGTCGAGCGCGCCCACTGATGTTGCGCGACGACGTTGAGGAACAGCGGCTGCCCGCCGCCCCAGCCCTTCTTCGGCTTGAAGCCGCGCTGGGACGCCGCGTTCATTGCCTTGATCGTGTTCGTCGGGTCGATCGCGAAGAACACGTAGTCGGGACGGCCGTCGGCGGGCGAGATGTTGTGATCCCGCTGCCAGCCGGCTGTGTCGCTCTGGATCGTGGCCCACACGGGCCCGAAGTCCGTCTCGGAGAGGCTGACGCGTCGCTCGGCCGTGATGAAGTCGGCCTTCGGTTTGCCGAAGATCGACGGGATGGCGTCGAAGATCGCGTCACGCGCTTCCGCGCCGGCCAGGAGGTCCAGCCAGATCAGCGCGGCGTTTTCCACGCCCAGCCGCTTCTTGATGTCGACCAGGCCGATGCGCGACGCGCTCCGCGTGCTCGTGCCGACCGGCCACTGCATCGGAGACTTGAACTGACTCTCGATAAGACCGGACGTCCCGAATGCCGGCATGTTGCGCCCCTCGAGATAGCTGGCCGCCGCGTCGAGACCGTTCGACGATGGGACGACGGACAGAACGAAGACGCGGTCCTGCTCGACGAGCTTCTTGATGAAGGCTTTGCCCTTCTGCGCGTCCCAGCCGTCGTCGTACCAAACCAGCTTGATCTTGCGGCCGAAGATCCCGCCGTCGGCGTTGACCTTGTTGAAGTACGACTGCACGCCTTTGAAGATCGGCCCGGAGATGTTCGACACGGGACCGGACGCGGCGAACGTCGATCCCAACTTGATCTCGTTCGCGGACACGCCCGTCGCCGGGGCCTTGCCGACGCACGACGTATCGCTCGCGTTGGGTGCGGCGCCGCCCGTGCCGCCGCCGACACCCGTCGTCGTCGCAGCGCCCGTCGTGCCGGCAGCGCTAC
>JBASRP010000096.1:0-3436 GCA_049273905.1 Actinomycetota bacterium | reverse complement strand
AAAGACCTGGTCAGAGGCGGTAAGTCGCGGGTCGGGGCGCACCTTCGCAACCGCAAGCCTTAAGGTTGCGCCTGCGCGCCCAGACCCCCTCCTACCGACCGATCGCGGCTTCCTCTACTTGACCTCGACAGTGGCTCCCGCGGCTTCGAGCTGGGCCTTGGCTTTGTCGGCTTGGTCCTTGGCCACGTGTTCGAGGACGGGCTTCGGGGCTGCTTCCACGAGGTCCTTGGCTTCTTTCAGGCCGAGGCTGGTCAGGGCGCGGACTTCCTTGATGACGTTGATCTTCTTGTCGCCGGCGGCGGTGAGGATCACGTCGAACTCGGTCTTCTCTTCGGCTTCTTCGGCGGCTGCGCCCGGGGCGGCCCCGCCTCCACCGGCGGCCATCATCACGGGGGCCGCGGCGGTGACGCCGAACTTCTCTTCGAACTTCTTGATGAACTCGGAGAGCTCGATCAGGTTCCACTCGGCGATGGAGTCGAGCACCTCGTCGCTGGACATCTTGGCCATGGTGGTCTCCTTCGATCAGGCGGCTTCGGAGGCCGCAAGCTTGTCTCGGTGCTGGGCCAGGACGGCGCCCAGTTGGTTGAAACCGGCGGCGAAAGCGTTCGCGGCGCGTTGTAGCGGCGAGACGGCCATGCCGGCGATCTTGGTCAGCATCACTTCGCGAGACTCGAGCGTCGAAAGCTTCTTGGCCTGATCGCCGCTCAGGACGGCGCCTTCGAAGATGCCGCCCTTGATCGTCAGGGCCGGGGCCTTCTTGGCGAAGTCGGCGAGATCCTTTGCGACCTTCGCGACGTCGCCGGTCACGAAGGCGATCGCGGTCGGGCCGAGGAGCATCGGGATCAGCTCCTCGAGGCCGGCCTCGCGCGCGGCGATCGTGGCGAGGGTGTTCTTGAAGACCTTGAGCTCGGCGCCGCCGGCGAGCGCGCGGCGTAGCTCCTTCATCTCGGCGACGGTAAGCCCCCGGTACTCGGTGAGCAGAACCGGCCCGGTGGTGAAGCGCTCCTTGATCGTCGCGACGGCGGCGACCTTGTCGGCGCGCGGTCCACCCTCGGCCGGCCGGGGCCCACCGATCTTCTTGCGCGTCTTCGGTCCTGTCTTGACCTTCGCCATCTCAACTCCAATACAAAAGCGGCCACCGTAGACAGGCGGCCGCTCGCGCGGTCTGGCCTCGGGAGGCTCCCTTGCGGGCGCTTAAGCCGCTATCGCGGCACCTCCTGTCTTCGGCGAAAGCTGAGGATACGGGCCCCGTTAGGGCCGGTCAACCTGGTTCAGATCACCCCTCGGTCGCGTCGGCGCCGCGGCCCGGATCGACCTTCACGCCGGGGCCCATCGTCGAGGAGACCGTGACACCCCTGATGTACTTTCCCTTCGCGGCGGCGGGCTTGGCGCGCATGATCTCGTCGAGCACCGCCTGGAGGTTCTCGAGGAGCTGGCGTTCGTCGAAGTTCGACTTCCCGATGATCAGGTGGACGTTGCCGCCCTTGTCCACGCGGTACTCGAGCTTGCCGGCCTTGATCTCCTTCACGGCCTTGGCGACCTCGGGGGTCACAGTGCCGGCCTTCGGGTTCGGCATCAGCCCGCGCGGGCCGAGGACGCGGCCGAGCTTGCCGACCACGCTCATCAGGTCCGGCGTCGCAACGACGGCGTCGAAGTCGAGGAAGTTCTCGTTTTGGATGCGGTCGGCGAGATCTTGCGCGCCGACGACATCGGCGCCCGCCTCTTTCGCGTCAGTTGCGGCCTGACCGGCGGCGAACGCCGCGACGCGCACGCTCTTGCCTGTGCCGTGCGGCAGCGAGACCGTGCCGCGGACCATCTGGTCGGCCTTACGAGGGTCGACGCCGAGCCGGATCGCAACGTCCACGGACTCGTTGAACTTCCGCTTGGCGCCGCCTTTGACGAGCGCGATCGCTTCCGGGAGCGGGTAAAGCTTTTCGCGATCGATGGCCTTGGCGGCCTCGGCGTACTTCTTGCCTGCCATTCCGTCCTCCTGTGGTCCGCGACGGGCTGCGCCCGCCTCCCACGTGGTCGAGGTGCTAGTCGACGACCGTGACGCCCATGCTGCGGGCGGTTCCTTCGATGATCCTCATCGCCTGGTCGACGTCGTTCGCGTTGAGGTCCGGCATCTTCAGCTCGGCGATCTCCTTCACCTGCGCGCGGCGGATCGTGCCGACCTTGTTGCGGTTCGGCTCGCCGGAGCCCTTCTCGATCCCGGCTTTCTGGCGGATCAGCACCGCGGCGGGCGGCGTCTTCGTCACGAGGGAGAACGAGCGGTCCTCGTAGATCGTGACCTCGACCGGGATGATCTGCCCGGCCTGCGCCTGCGTCATCGCGTTGTACTGCTTGCAGAAGTCCATGATGTTCACGCCGTGCGGGCCGAGCGCGGTGCCGACCGGCGGCGCGGGCGTCGCCTGCCCGGCGGGGATCTGGAGCTTCACCTGCGTCATGATCTTCTTCTTGCCGGCCATCGTTCGCGCTCCTCTTAGACCTTGGCGACCTGATCGAAGCCGAGCTCGACCGGCGTCTCGCGGCCGAAGATGTTCACGAGCACCTTGAGCTTCGAGCGGTCGGTATCGATCTCGGAGATCAAGCCCTGGAAGTTGGCGAACGGACCCGTCGTCACGCGCACCGGATCGTTGATCGACCACTCGAGCTTCGGCTTCGGCCGCTCGCCCACCGGCTTGCGCTGGAGGATGCGATCGACCTCGCGCTCGGAGAGCGGGATCGGTCGCGCGCCGGAGCCGACGAAACCGGTGACGCCCGGCGTGTTCCGCACGACGTACCAGGAGTCGTCGTCGAGATCCATGCGCACGAGCAGGTAGCCGGGGAACACCTTCCGCTGGACGACCTGCTTCTTGCCGCTCTTGATCTCCATCACGTCTTCCATCGGGATGACGACCTCGAAGATCTTTTCCTCGACGTTCATCGACGAGATGCGGCTCTCGAGGTTCGTCTTCACCTTGTTCTCGTAGCCC
Organism: Actinomycetota bacterium; assembly: GCA_049273905.1. GTDB lineage: Bacteria > Actinomycetota > AC-67 > AC-67 > AC-67 > JBASRP01. The sequence continues at coordinate 461 of JBASRP010000096.1, read as the reverse complement.
GCGTAGGTGTGCACGACGAACCAGTCGCCGGGCTGGAACGCGCGGAGGGCGACCTCGTCCTCTGCGGCCTCGGCGCCGTCGGGCTCCGCGGTCGCGACCTCACCGTTGCTCGTCGCGTCGGCGACGACGGGTTCGGGGGTCGTCTCCTCGACCGGCGGCTCCGACGCGGCGGCGGCGGGTTCGGGCTCCGGCTCCGGTTCGGGTTCCGGTTCGGGAGTCGCAGCAGCCTGGAGGGCGCGCTCGATGTCGGCGGCGATCCCCGAAGGCTCCTCCTCTGCAACGGCGACCTCCGCCGGCGTCTCGGGCGCCAGCTCCGGTTCATTCACGATCGGTTCGGGGACGACGTCGACCGGCTCGGGCTCCGGAACGGACACAGCCGCGTCCGGCTCGGGCTCGGCGAGCTCCTCGGCAGGCGCGGGCGCTTCGGCCGCGGGCTCCTGGGCAGACGTGGGCTCCTCAGC
>JBASRP010000085.1:0-2459 GCA_049273905.1 Actinomycetota bacterium | reverse complement strand
GCCAAACGCGGCGGCGTCGATCCAGCGCTCAAGCTTGACGGCCACCTTCGCTTCGCCCTTGGCCGGCACGTCGATGGTTCGTTTCAGCAGCCGATACTCCGGCCCGCGGCTGGCGTGCATCGTGAATTGGCCTGGCGGCAAGAGGACGACCTCGCCGTCGTTGCGATAGATCTGCTCCTGGAAGAAGAGATCGGGCGCGAGCCGCGAAAGCAATCGCCGAATAGGGTTGCCCGTGCTTCGTGGCCGGGATTCAGAGTGCTTCGAAGACGTGTCCTTGGCGGTGCCTGGCGGCGTTGGAAATGGGGATAGGGAGCCTGCGCGCAGGCTCCCTTCGCGATTTTACGCGGTCGTTTCGGCGGGCCGTTCGGGAGGGGATGATTGAGGCTCGGGCGGCTTTTGGTGGGCCGCGCGGAAGCGGTCCCGCTCGGCGGCGGTCATGTTCCAAGGCAAGTGGAGTTGCGGATCGGGCGGTGGTTTGCCTTTGGCTTTGGCGCACGCGGACAGGTAGGCGGTGAGCCATTTGCCGACGTTCATGTGCCAAAGATGGAGCGTTTGAAACAGCGAAAACAGCATGGCGGCCAAGCGGCCGCTCCACAGCGCGCCGGAGCCGTAGAAGTTCTTACGTCCGACGACCGGTCCGCGGTGGCAGCGTTCGGCGGTGTTGTTGTCCATCGGCACTTCGGGGTGGTCGACGAACACGGTCAGTCCCGCCCAATGCTCTTGCAGACTGGTCAAGACCTTTCGTTGCGGCAGCCGCAAGTCGGGCTGGGCCAATTCGGCGTCACAACGTTGGCGCATGTGCTCGATTTGGGCACGCACGGCTTGATCGGCCTGGGCAAATGGGGCGGCATGGGCGGCATCGTCCTTGACAGCCAGACGCTGATCGTTGCGATCGTAGAGCAGGCCGATGTCTTCGACCCAGGACCAAGCCCAGTCGGTCAACTCCGACCAGCCGGTGAGCACGGTCAGGAAATCGCGCCGCACATGAGCCCAGCAGAACGACAGGATGATCTTGCCGGCCTTGACCTGGGCCATGGCCTTGTAGGCGCTATAGCGGTCGACGTTGGCGATGCCTTCGGCGTTCTCGCCGAAGTGCTTTTCGGGAACGTCGTGGGAGCGTGTCGGATCGAGCACGAAGACGATGGATTCCTTGGCGGCGAAGACCCAGAGCATCCAGTTGAAATTGGCCTTGTTGGCTTGTTTGACGAACACCGGCCAACGAGTCTCGTCGCAATGCCAATGCTCTTCGTCGCGATTGTGTTCGGCAAGGAGTTTATAGAGCGGCTCGAAAAGAGGGACGAGTTTTTGCAGTCCGCCGGTGATGGTGCCGGCCGCCAAACGGAGATCGTGGCTGCGGAGTTCGGCGAGGACGCGGTGGAGCGGCTGAAAGAACTCGAACTTGTGTTGCAGAATCATCGTCCACAGAGAAATGCCGGGGTTGCTTTTGGGGATCAGTTTGTCGGGAGGCGGGGCCGTGACGACGAGGGGTTGTCCGGCACAGGTGCAGGTGCAGGTGCGGCGATAACGTTGGCGATGATAGCGTCGGCGATAGGCGCGGACGTCGATTTCGATGATCTCGCCGTCGGCGGTGCCGGGAATGGGTTCGAAGGGTTGGCCACAGCAGCCGCAACACTGCTCGTCGGCGGGCAGCACGCAGGTTTCGTGGTCGGTGGGCAGATGCTCGTGCGACCGTCGCGCCGGCCCTTTGTTGCCCGGCTGTTGCCCGCGGCGCCGCGGCGGACCGTTGCTGGCGGCGTTGCCGTTGCTGGCGGTTTTGGGTTTGGCGGCCGTCGTGGTTTCGGACTTGCGGCCGAAGAGCCGGCGTTTCAACTCGCGGATTTCGCCTTGGAGCTGCCGCACTTGCTCGGCCAACGCGGCCTCACGCACGACGGCACGCTGGTGCTGGGCCCGCCAATAGTTGGCTTGGCAACGGAGCTCGACGATGTGCTGCCGCGCCCGGCGCAGCACCAATACGGTAAACGCAAAGAACAACGTGAGCAGGCAGAAACAGCGCCACAACCGCGCCGTGAAATCGGGCTCGCCATCAGGACCGAGCTCGGCATCGACCACGAGCGTCGCCTTGACCGGGACGAGCGTTCCCGGCTCTGGCGGCAGCGGAATCAGGGGATAGACGACGTTGGCGTCCATGCTCCCCAATCGTAAGCAGCGTCCATGACTCCGACTGGAACAGAGGTGAAAATAGTCGCCAAAAAACAATAAACCAGGCAAACCTTACCGACGTCTCACGAACCATGCTGCGCAATCGGCGAATATTTACGAAAAGAGCGATACAAGTCGATGTCTAATAAGCGGTTGTAATCGTCGTGGGCCTTCAGGCGGCCAATTCTCGCAGGGTGACCTTGGGCGTCCGACCAAGGAATCATTCGCCGACGGCCAACGACTTCACATCCTCGAGCAATCCAGCCCTACCAAGCTCAACCAGCGACACAATCCGGCGC
>JBASRP010000082.1:0-6344 GCA_049273905.1 Actinomycetota bacterium | reverse complement strand
GCGTGACGAGGTGGCTGGTGCGGTCCTTCACGCCCGTCTCGAGGCCCGCGTAGGCCGCGGGCGTGAAGCCGAACGCGCGCGAGAAGTAGAAGGCCGATTGCTTGGCGTTTCCGACCCAGAACTCGATGTGGTCGATCGCTTGGATCGGGAAAGCGTCGGTGGTCATCCGCGGGGTCCCTCCTGCCTCGTGAGCCGGAAACCCTGTCGAGAATGAGCCTACCACCAGGGAAAAGAGGAGCGGCGCGCCGTCGGCACGCCGCTCCGGACTAGACCGCGTTCTTAGGCGTTGTTCCGCCTCGCGCGGGTGGAGATGACGTACGCCGCGACTCCGAGAACCACGAGAGCCAGGGCGAACAGGGCCAACCGGATCACATCGGCGCCCGTCTTCGTCAGCTTCTTGCCGAGGACCGTGGCTCCCGGCGAGCTGGAGATCGAGCTCGGGAGCACCGACACGCTCGGGCTCGCCGATCCAGTCTCACTCGGCGACACGCTCGGCGACGGACTGGTCGACGGCGTCTCGGTCTCCGACGGCGAGACGCTCGGTGACGGCGACTCGGAAGGCGGCGGAGTCTCGACGTCGTAGCAGAACGACACGTGGCTCAAGCCGTAGTTCTTGTTGTTGTTCGGGTTGAGCGGCGTGTGCAGACCGGTGTCACCCGTCGACTCCGGGTTGTAGTTGTAGACGTTGGCGTTGTCGCCGCCTTTCACGATGACCTTGTCCACGCCGATGTTCGACGACCAGTCGAACGTCGCCGTGTCGCTGTTGTACTTCGTGATCGTGACGGTGAGCGTTCCGTCGCTGTGGGAACCGTTGGAGAAGTCCGGTCCGTCGATCTTGAATTCCTTCATGCCCGCCGGGCACGTCGGATTGCCTTCCGTGTAAACCGGATCGACGGCGTCCGCGGAGACCGCTGCGAACAGCAGAACCGCGGCGACGACGGATGCGAGCGCGATGCCTTTCATGCTTCGCGCGAAAGTGCGTGCCCCTGGCATGAAGCCCCCCTCTGTTGGTCAAGGTCGACCTAACCAACCCATATCCAACACGACTCTGCGAAGCTCGCAAGTCGTGTCGTAGGGGACCTGCGTCCCTTTCTACCGTCCTCGCCGCATCTTCCATCCGAAAGCGTTCGAGCCTACGAAAGGAAACAGCGGGAGAACGATGGATGAACCGGGCGCATCCGCCCAGAGCGGGAACGCGTGGGGTACTAGGAGTCTTGCGTAACGCGGAAGAGCTGCTCGAACCAATTCGGCTGCTCGAGCAAGAGGTGGAAGTCGAGGAGGTCGTCGTGCGTGAAGGCCGGGCCCGCGTGCTGTTCGAGGACCTCGCCGGGCAGTTCCCACACGACCGCCTTCACGCCACCGGAGATCAGCAGCTGGATCACGCGGTCGTCCGCCGGCTTCTGCACGGCGGTGGAGCAGCTCGGGCAACCGAAGACGTAGTAGGACGCCGGGGCGTGCGTGCAGACCCTGAGTTCGATGTCGTCGGGCGTGAGCTCTACCTCACCGCACGACGGACACGTGGCTTTGATGGTGGTCACTTGGGCTCCACGTTTCGGGCGTCCAAACATCCTCGCCCTCGGTATCGGCACCGACATGGGCCTCTTGAGTAGCACGTTCGGGGGATAACCACCCCCCGAAAGACCCCCTTCGGACCAAGCGGACAGTCCGCAGGCCAGAACCTTCATGCGGCCACTCCGGGCGCCGATATATCTCACGAAGCGGGCGGGGGCCCGCCCTCTGTACTCAATCCGATGAGCAAACGACCGGGACACGACGAGATCCAACGGGCCCGCTGGCAACTGTGGGCCGTGACCTTCGCCATCCTCGGAAGCCTTGCCGTGGTTCTGGTTTTCGTCTCCGGCGGCAACGCCGGCATGCCTCGCCTCGATCCCCTTCCGGAAGGCACGCTGCGCGTCGCGCTTCTCGGACTCATCGTGGCTTTCGTTCTGTACGCGGTCGACCGTGAGCGTCATCTGCGGCGCCTCGGCGAGCGGCTCACCGAGGAACGCGTCGAGAGCACGCGCCTGTCGACGCGCGTCGAGTACCTCGCGGAGCTTCAGCGGGAACGCGACACGACGGCGCTGTTGCTCGACGGCGCCGCGGACGGGATCGTCGTCGTCGACGAGCACCTGCGTCTGATGCGGTACAACGCCGCGATGCAAACGCTGTGCGGTCACCCACGCGATCGAGTCCTTGGTGGAGTCGCGCCGGTCGTCCTCCAGTTCGCGTCGACCGACGGCATGTCGCTCCACGGCGACGACTATCCGCTCGCCGCGGTCTTCGCCGACGGTGCGCCGCGCGCGATGGAGCTGTTGCTGCGCCAGCCCGACGGCGCCAACCGCTGGATATCCGGGTCCTTCTCTCCGGTGCGCGACCCGTCCAGCGGCAAGCCGGTCCTCGCCCTGGCGATCCTGCGCGACATCACCCAGCAGAAGGAGATCGAGCAGCTCCAACGCGATTTCGTGTCGATCGTCTCCCACGAGCTCCGCGCGCCGCTGACGGCCATCAAAGGCTTCGCGAAGACCCTCGTCGTGAAGGACGAGGAGCTCTCCCCCGCCACGCGCCGCGAATTCCTCTCGACCGTCAACGAGCAGGCCGAACGCCTGGCCCGCCTGGTGGACGATCTGCTGCAAGTCTCGCGCATCGACTCGAAGCGCGTCCGCGTCGAGTGGACGGAGGTCGCCGTCGACGCGCTGGTCCGCGACCTCATGAGCCAGTTCCACTCGAAGTGGGGATCGCGCCGCATCCTCGTGGACGCGGAGCCCGACCTTCCGTTCGTCCGCGCGGATCGCTCGAAGCTCGAAGAGGTTCTGATCAACCTGATCGATAACGCGATCAAGTATTCCCCCGAGGGGACCCCGGTGCGCGTCACCGCCCGCACGGTGGGCGACGAGGTGGAGGTCGACGTCGAGGACCGCGGCATCGGCATCGCTCCCGAGGACGTCGCGCAGCTCTTCCAGAAGTTCCAGCGCATCACCACGCCGGCGACGCGCGACATCGGCGGCACCGGACTGGGGCTCTACATCGTGAAGGGTCTCGTCGAGGCGCACGGCGGCCGGGTGTGGGTCGAGAGCATTCCCGGCGCCGGCTCGACGTTCGCGTTCACGGTTCCGAGGGCGCGTGCCATCGCCATGCGCGAGGAGGCGCCGGCATGAAGCGGATCCGCGCGTTCCAGGGACCGCCGGCCGAGCCGCTTTCCACGACCCCGGAAGAGCTGACCGCATTCCTCGAGGCGAGTCGCGCTGCGAACGAGCCGTCGGATCTGAGCGGCCGCTTGGACCGGATCCTGGCCGCCGCTCTGCGCCTGCTCGGGGGCGACGAAGGCTCGATCCAGCTACTCGACGAGTCCGGCGGCGTCCTCGAGATCGTCGCCGCGCGCGGCATCCCCGAGGAGGTCGTCCGGACGGCGCGGGTCCCCGTCGGCCACGGTATCTCGGGTCACGTCGTCGCGACCGGCAATGCACTGGTGCTGCCGTCGGCCCTCGACGTGCAACGGTTCGTCGGTTTCGTCGAGAAGGAGCGCCAGATCCACGGTGCCGTCTGCGTGCCGCTGCGCGCGCGCGGCCGGACGATCGGCGTGTTGAACGTCGACCTGATGAATGCCGGACGCCGCTTCTCGGACCACGACCTCCACATCGCGACGCTGTTCGCCGAGAACGCCGCGCTCGCGATCCAGAACTCCAAGCTCCTGACGGACGCGGAACGCTACGCGCGCGAGCTCGAAGGCCTGCGCGGCGCGAGCGTGCGCCTCGCTGCCACCCTCGACATCGAAGAGGTCGGCGACGCGGCGCTCGGGGAGGCGCTGGGGCTGGCCGGCTCGACCGCCGGGTTCCTCGTGCTCGCCGGCGGTGTCGGGAGGAACCTCGAGCTCGCCCGCTACAAAGGACTCTCCCGCTCGGCGCTGCGGGACGTGATCGCGACGCCGAGCTTCCGCACCTGCTTCGATCGCAGCGAGGCCATCGTCGTCCGCCAGGTGTCGTCGGATCCGGTTTTCGCGCCTCTGACGGCGGACATCGGCGCGTGGCCGCTCGCGCTGATCCCTCTGCGGAGCGCCGAAGGTGCCGCCGGCGGACTGATGGGCGTCGCCCTGCCGAGCGAGGACGGGCGCGTCGTGCGCACGCTCTCGACCTTCGCCTTGGAGGCCGGCCTCGCGCTGACGAACGCGATGCTCTACCGCGAGATCCTTACGCGCGAAGAGGAACTCGAGACGATCGTCTTCAGCGTCCGGCTGCCGATCTTGCTCGTCGACGATCACGGTCTCTTCCGCGCGATCAACCCGGCGGCGGCCGAGACGTTCCGCATCTCCCCCGATTTCGAACTCGGGCAGCCGGCGCGCGGGAAGCTACCGGCCCCCGTCGAGGAGATGCTCCTGGACGAGACCGACGACGTCCTGAAGGAAGTCACCTTGTCCGTGGACGGCCAGCCGCGCGCGTTCCGCGCGCGCGCGTCGGGCGTGTCGGTCGGCAAGGCGGAGGGCGGCCGCGTCCTCGCGCTCGACGACGTGACGGCCGAGCGCGAGCTCGAGCAACGGAAGGCGGACTTCCTCGCGGTCATCGGCCACGAGCTCCGGACGCCGCTCACGATCATCAAGGGCTTCTCGTCGACGCTGCGCCGCCGCGGCCACGAGATGGACGACGAGGCGCGCACCGATGCGCTCGAGCGCGTGGGCGTCCAGGCGGAGCGCCTAGAGCGGCTGATCGAGGACCTCCTCTACGTGTCGCGGATCGAGACCGCGCGGCCGCCGCTGCGCGTCGCGTGGGACGACCTCGTCGAGGTCGGGACGCACGTGATCGACGAGTTCCGCCGGCGCGACCTGGCGCGGCCGATCTCCCTGCGCTCGGGCCTCCCGCAGATCCCGCTGCAGATGGACCGCACGAAGGTGGAGCAGATCCTCTATCACCTGATCGACAACGCTTTGAAGTACTCGGAAGCCGGAACCCCGGTCACGGTCGAGCTCGCACCGGCCGACGAAGAGGTCCGCGTCACGGTCATCGATCGCGGCGTCGGCATCTTCTCCGGCGATCTGCCCCGGCTGTTCCGCGCGTTCGGCCAGCTCGACTCGAAGTCGACGCGGCGGCACGGCGGCACGGGCGTGGGGCTCTATGTGTGCAAGACGCTCGTGGACGCACTCGGCGGGCGTATCTGGGCGGACTCCACCCTCGGCAAAGGCTCGAAGTTCTCGTTCACGGTGCCGAAAGCCCCGCCGGTGGCCCCCGTCCCCGAGTAATCCCTACAAGCGGTACCCGGCGAGGGTCCGCGCGGCAGCCGATCGCACCCGTTCGGCGAGCTCGTCCGGTGCCACGATCCTGACGCCGTCCCCGAGGCGCAGGACCAAGCGTTCGAGCCACTCCAGGTGCGAGGTGCGCAAGGTGACACGCGTCCAGCCGTTCTTCAGCGTTTCGGCGCGGTCGTGGGGGGTCACCTCGAGCACCCACCCGGCGTCGGGCGAGACCTCGAGCGTCACCTCGATGTCGCGCGCGGACGGTACGAACAGACCGCCGGCCGCGGCGCGCTCGGGATCGAAGTCTGCGGGCAGGGCGAACGTCTCGGCGGTGACCGCCAGAGCCTTGATGCGGTCCACACGGAAGATCCTCTCTTCCTCGCTGGCGGAGTCGCGCGCCAGCACGTACCAGTTGCCGAGCGTCGAGAAGACGACATACGGATCGATGTCGCGTTCGGTGATCTGGTCGCGGCCGAACGAGTAGTACGTGACGCGCAGGCGTTTGTGATCCGCGATGGCGTGACGAAGGTCGGCCAGCAACGGCTCGGCGCCCGTGCCTTCCAGATCGACGGCGACGCGCGCCGCGATGTCCGCCGCGGCGGCCGATTCCTCGGGCGACAAGGCCCCCTCGATCTTCGAAAGCGCCCGATGCAGCGAGTCACCGTCGGTCAGGCCCGGCAACGACGCGAGCGCGCGGCCCATCACGAGGAGGGCCACCGCCTCCCATCGGGTGAGCCGCAACGGGCGCGACAGATAGTCGGCGGCGGCTAGGTGGATGTGATCACCGTCGATCCACGCTTCGATCATGTCGCCCGGACCGAACGGCGGGAGCCCGCACACCACGAGAAGGTCGAGGTCGCCGGCGAGGTCCTCGCGCGTGATCTTGAAGCGCTCGATCACTTCATCGACCGTCGCGCCGGGATGCGCCATCACCCACGGCACGAGCGTCAAGAGGCGTTCGAGGCGCGGGCTCGCGCTGTGACGCGGCATCAGCCGGCCGCCCGTTCCAGGCGCGCGACGATCTCGGCCCGCAGGTCCTCCGGTTCGAGGACGACGGCATCGGCGGCGAAGCCGAGGATCCACGAGCGGAACATCGCGCGGTCGCCGACGGGGAACGCCATCT
>JBASRP010000077.1:0-22383 GCA_049273905.1 Actinomycetota bacterium | reverse complement strand
GTTCGAGTTCGTCGACGTCCTGCGCGCGGCCGCGCAGATCGCGGGCTTCGGTCCATCACCGGCGCAGGCGAGCCCGATCGTCGTGACCGTGATGAAGACGTCACCGACGTCGCCCTCCTGGCTGAGGAGGACGTCCGCGCGCGCGACCGGACTTCCGCCCGCACGCTGCACGGAGCCACCGACGGAGATGTTCGCTTCCGGCTCGACGCGGCTCTCCGAGATGCACGCGGCAAGCAGGAGCAGAACGGCGACGGACGCCGCACGTTTCATCGAGCGATCGAGGCCTTGTCGCCGACGCGCACCGAACCCGGCGTACGGACGATCCCGTACACGCCCACGTGCTCGTCGTTCCGGGCGTTCACAGTACGGAGGATGTCGCGGTCGATCGGGAGGTCCTCCATCGCATGGGTTGTCATGACGCAGCGCGAGCACGGCTTCGTGATCTCGATCTGCGCGTTCCCGAGATGCATCATCGCGCCCAGCCACGTCTCCTCGACGAACCCGACCACCGGCGTCTCGATCACGACGTTGGGACGGAACCGCCGCGGGTCGAAACGGCCCTCCGAGTGAAACGTCCTCAAGGTAGCGAGCGTGCTCGAGGTGACGACGTGCACCGGCGAGGAGTCGAAGAATGTTCCTGCCCGGCCGCGATAGATGCCGTCGTCGGATTCCATCTCGGGACGCTTGTCGTCGTTGATCGGACGTACCACAGTCACCGGGAATCCGAGCCACGCGGAGAGTCGCTCATCGACCCTGTCATCATCCACTGCGAACTCGGATCCATCGGGCAACGAGAGCGCCACCGTCCCGTTCTCCGTGCGCGCGCGACCCGTCAGCAGCCGGGCGACCTTCTTCGCGCTGAGGACACGACCGCTCTCGAGGTTACGCAAGGCGAAACGACGATCGCCCTCAACGCCGTTGGTGCCAAGGGTGGCCTCGTCGAGCCGCTCTCCCAGGAACGACTTCACGGGATAGCGCCACAGCGCGATGACTCGGCCGGCGTCCATCACGTCCTCACGCTACCAAGCATGGAACCTCTACACGGGGCAATTCAGCCCGCGGCACGCGCCCCGACGAGCCCCCACGCAGAGATCAGCGCCCACATACCTTCGAGCAGCAGGAAGCCCCAGTCCCGATCCGCTGCTGCGACGACGGCCAGCACGGCCGCGCCGACGAGGTTGAGCGCGAGGTACGTGCGCGATGTGGTGGCGAGCTTCTTTCGTTGTGCCAGGAAGAACGCGCCGAGGATAAACAGCGCACCGACGATCTGAGCAGCTTGGTCCATGGTGCAAGCCTAGGCAGCGCGTCGACGGATGGCTACCTTCTCGGCTCATACCGCATCGCGACCGCCCCCGAGCCGAACTCCAGCCGGCTCACGAGCTTCAAGTCGATACGCTTCGATAGCCCCGCGAACAACGTCGGACCATGGCCCGTCAGTCTGGGATGCACGACGAACTCGTACTCATCGATCAATCCCAGCTCCGCCAACGCCTGCGGGAGCTTCACGCCTCCCGTGAACAGTCCCCTACCCGATTCGCTCTTGAGCTGCTGCACGGCCGTCCCCAGATCCCCGCGCACGAGCTCCGCGTTCCAATCGAGCCGGTCCAGAGTGCTCGACACGACGTACTTCTTTGCCGCGTCGATCGTCCGGGCGAAGGGTTCCATCCAGTCAGGCCTCGCTTCCGTTTGCGCCGGCCCCCTCCAGGCTGCCTCCATCATTTCGTAAGTCACCCGGCCAAAGAGGAGGGCATCGGCCTGGGCGAGGTTCTCGACCGCGTGACGATGCAAGTCTTCGTCCACGATCCCTTCACGATGATCGCAGCACCCGTCCAATGTGACGTTGATGGAATACCGAAGCGGTCGCATCACGTAAGAGCTCCGATCGTCATAGCGCCCTCTATGGTCATCCAGAGGCGGGCGCGCGCGTAGTTTCCCACTGTGCCGCGGCCGCGAAAACCACGCCGCCTGCCATGGCGACTAGTCCCCAGCTTGTCCCTTCAGAGCCCGCTCTGAGTGGATAGACGGTCGAGATCAAACCGAACAAGAAGATGGCCGCGGCTGCCGACCGCGCGGATATCAACCATCCTCGAAACTTGAAGGCGGATAGGAACGCTACAAGGACGATGCCGATAGCCATCGCAGCCATTGTCGTCCAGTGGTCCATCTTGACGTGCGGGTCCACGACTAGCCCGTTGCGCTGAAGCTTCGCGGTGGCCAACGCGTACCAGATCAGTGGGATCCCGCCTGCGATCGTGAGAACCATTAACACCGGGCTAAATCCCTCCCGTTGCGGATGCAACAACTCGGATCGATACGGGTGGAGGGCAAACACGATCGCGTAGGCGACCAGGATGAAGACGCCGACGAGGGCGAACCCACTCGTTGCGAGCACCCCCGCAAGGATGGTTGCTATCCCAACGTCGAGGATTTGGTAGAACGCCGAGATCTTTCGCTCCGGCCGCCAATTCTGAACGAAGAAGCCGGTGGTTAGGATGGCTCCATAGAGCGCGCCGTACCCCATGTTGTGCACCCGATGGATGCCGCCGTCACTGTTATCCAACCAGGCGATGACGACGGCGGCGCCGAAAAGGGCTCCCGCGGACGCCGCGGCGAAAACACTCGTCAGGACCCTAAATGCGATCCAACGCCCGCGCGTCCCGGCGGACGGTAATCCGGGTGCAGCCATCGACTCCGAATCCTGGCCCATGTTCGGATCTCCTTTTCGGTCGCGCCTTTCCTCAACTCGCTGCCGGCATTTTCATTCAATTGCCGGTCCCATCGGGGATGCTCGGGGCTGCTCGGGGATCGCAGGCCCGCGTGGATCGCGCCGTCTAGCGGCCGATCTCGCCTCTCCGTAACGGTCGCCGGCGGTACGAGGCTTGGCACGCGGTTTCCACGGCGTGACCTGCGAAGACGCCGGTAGAGTTACGCGTCGGAGGCGAACGGGGGCTGGTGTCCCTCCCGGTCTTCAAAACCGGTGCGGCGCCGCAAGGTGCTGGGTGGGTTCGATTCCTTCCGCCTCCGCTGAGGAGCGGAGGCTGTATTTCTTGAAAGGAGCCAGGTCGAATCTGAGCTTGAAGGTCGATTACTTCGCGTACACAGCCGCGAACCAACCCATCCGGTTCGATCGTCCCTTGAGTCGGAACCCGGCCGCGCGGAGGGTTTCATCGACGAAGCGTTCGTCGTGAACATACGCGCGGAAGCCGCGACGCCTGATGCGATGAAGGAAGTTCTCGAAGCGAAGAGCGATCCGCACGAACAGGCCCATGATCCCGCTCGACCTGGGCATTGACAGTCCATAGACCGATCCCGCGACTGGGATCGAGTTCTCGAGCAGTCCGTTCGGGTCCGGATAGCAACAGATGACGCGATGGTGGACGACGACATCGTGCGGAGCAAGATCCGCAGTGGCGGCGTTCCCGACGTGGAACTCCATGCGTCCACTGATCCCATCCTCCGAGGCGATCAGTCGCGCGGCCGCGATGTTGTCGGGCGACAGATCCATCCCCGTCACGCGGGCGGCACCGGCCGCTAGGAGCTCCTCCGAAAGCTCTCCCCGTCCACATCCGAGTTCGAGCACCGTCCGGCTCTCCAAGCCGGCCGCGCGAAGCTCCTTCTCCAGCAAGCGTGCGAGCTTCACGCCGGGTCTCTTTGTCGGATCGCGTCTGGGCGCGCAGCAGTCGATGTTCTCGTCGAAGTAGCGGGCGATGTCCTCGTCCTTCGGACGCCGGCTCATAGGGCAAGTCTGTCACCGTGACCGCTCGACGGCCAGCCGACCGTGGAGCTCTCTAGCCCTCCTCAGCGAGGGCCGTTATCGTCGGGATGATGCCGCGAGACAATCTCCCAACTGGAACGGTGACCTTCCTGTTCACCGATATCGAGGGTTCGACCAAGCTCCTGCATGAACTGGGAGCCGAGGCGTACAGCGAGGTCTTGGCGGAGCATCGGCGAATCCTCCGCGGGGCGTTCACTGCGTACGACGGGGTCGAGGTCGACACGCAGGGAGACGCCTTTTTCGTGGCCTTTCCGACGGCTCCCGATGCGGTGCATGCCGCGTCAGAGGCTCGAGACGCGCTCGCCGCCGGCCCGATCCGGGTGCGCATGGGTATCCACACCGGCACTCCACATGTGTCGGATGAGGGCTACGTCGGCGAAGACGTGCACCGGGGCGCGCGGATCGCGTCGGCCGGCCACGGCGGTCAGGTCCTGCTCTCGAACGAGACACGCGAACAGATCTCGGTGGACGTCACGGATCTCGGCGAGCATCGTCTTAAGGACTTCGCTGAGCCCGTTGCGATCTTCCAGCTGGGGTCCGAGCGGTTCCCGCCGCTCAAGACCATCTCGAACACCAACCTCCCTCGCCCTGCAAGCTCGTTCATCGGGCGGGACCACGAGGTTGAACAAGTCGTCGCGCTGTTCCAGGGCGGTGCGCGCCTGATAACCCTCACGGGTCCGGGCGGCTCCGGGAAAACGCGGCTCTCCATCGAGGCCGCGGCCGAGCTGGTGGGGCAGTTCCGCAACGGCGTGTTCTGGGTGGGCCTGGCAACGCTGCGCGACCCTTCGCTTGTGACCGAGAGCGTCGGCCAGACCCTCGGCGCCAAGGACGGACTCGTCGACCACGTCGGGGAGCGTGAGATGTTGCTGCTTCTCGACAACCTCGAGCAAGTGATCGAAGCGGCTCCCGAGCTGGCGTCTCTCGTAGAAGCCTGTCCAAACCTGAGGCTGCTCGTGACGAGCCGCGAATTGATGCGTGTGCGAGGGGAGGTCGAGTATCCGGTCCCTCCGCTCGCCGACCCGGACGCCGTCGAGCTCTTTCGCATCCGTTCGGGCCTCGATCCGTCCGAAGTCATGAGCGAGCTATGCCGTCGTCTCGACAACATGCCGTTGGCCGTCGAGTTGGCCGCAGCACGGACGAAAGTTCTTTCTCCTGCCCAGATCCTCGAGCGATTGTCCGAGCGGTTGGATCTGCTCAAGGGCGGACGCGATGCCGATGCCCGACAACGGACCCTGCGGGCAACGATCGAATGGAGCCACGACCTCCTGTCGCCGGCGGAGAAGACGCTGTTCGCTCGACTCGCGGTCTTCGGCGGCGGTTGCACGCTGGACGCTGCCGCAGTTATCGCCGGCGCCGACATCGATACGCTCGAGTCGCTCGTCGACAAGAGTCTCGTGCGACATACGGGCGAGCGCTTCTGGATGCTCGAGACGATCTTGGCCTATTCGATCGAGCAGCTGGAGCAGAGCGGTGAAGCGGACGAGACCCGGCAACGCCACGCGGAGCACTACCTGGCGATCGCTGAGCAAGGGGCGCCCCACAAGACCGGGTTGTTCTCGACGGAGTGGGTGGACCAACAAGAGAACGAGTACGACAACCATCGCGCCGCCTGCGATTGGCTCGCATCCACAGGGCAGACGCAGGAGGTCTTGCGACTGACCGGCTCTCTGACGGAACTCTGGCAATCACGAGGTCCTCTGGCTGAAGGCGCGCGGCGCCTGGAGGCGGCCCTTCGCGCCGACGATCGACCGACACTCGCCCGCGCGCAAGCGCTCCAAGGGGCATCGGACGTTGCCAGCTCGCTCGGTGATCTCGTCACGAACAGACGTTACTGCGAGGGAGCGCTGGCGCTTCATCGAAGGCTCGGTAATGACCGGGGCATCGCGGGTGCCTTATGGGGGCTCGGCTATATCTCGGTTGAGGAGGGCGACCCGGCCGGCGGGCTCAAGCTCCTGGAGGAATCGGTCGGTCTTTTCCGTAAGCTCGGCGACGAGAACTTTGTCCTGCACGTGATTCGTACCCTGGCATGGGCCCATCACAAGCTCGGCGACTTCGATCGAGCCCGCGCGTTGCATGAGGAGAACCTCGAGAAAGCGCGCGCTCGCAACGACCGGCTCGTGATGGCCAACACGTTGGGCTCACTCGCGGCCATCGCGGTAGACGAGGGCAGGATCGGCGACGCCATGTCGCTTATTAGGGAGAACGACGGGATCCTTCGGGACCTGCGTGATCTCATGGGCATTACCGAGAACCTCGTCCGGATGGCACGGGCGTTGGCCGTCGCAGGACGAGCTGAGATCTCCGCTCAGGTCATCGCTTGCTTCCAGGAACTGAATAGGGAGGCCGGCGGTGCAGAAGCTTGGGTATTGAGGGAAAGCGAAGAAACCCTCACGATGATCAGCGAACAGCTCGACGACGCTGCGATTGCCGCCGCGTGGGAGAAAGGCCGGAAGCTGAGTGCGGAAGATGCGATGGCGCTGGGCTTCGATTCAGGTCTTTAGGTTCGTGTTCGGATCGCGGAGACCCGCTGCCGCCTCGCGACAACGGGCAGCGTCCGAGTCATTGCCCGCGCGCGCGAATGCCTCAGTCGCTTCGCGGAACATCGCGCGCGCCTGCTCGCTCTCGCCCTCCGCCTGGCGAAGGGTCCCGCGCGCTTCCCACACCGCGCCCGTCCAGAGGCCTCCCTGCCACATGCCCACGATCCGTTCCGCCTCGGAGACGAACGAACGCGCCCGATCCAGATCGCCGGCTCGCGCGCTGGCCGTCGCCGCGCTCGTGAGGTATCCCATCGAGCACGGCTCGCACGGACGGATCTGACTCAGCTCTTGTTCGGCCACACGCAGAGCCGCCATGGCTTTCCCGTGATCCGCAGCCGCCTGGATCATCGTGCCGAAGACGCGCACCAATAGATGCGTGACGATGTCGGAGCGGAGAGCGAGAGAGCGCGCTCGGGTGAGGAGGCGGTTGGCGTCGTACTTGCGACCGCGACTGACGGCCGCCTCCGCCAGCCGCTGCCTGGAAAGGGCGGAGCCGGAGATGCACCCTTGTTCGTCGTTCGCCTCCGCCGCCTCCTTGAGGTGCTCCTCGCCCTCGGAAAGGTGGCCGCCGAGCAGTTCCGCCTCGCCAAGCATCAGAAGCGCCAGCGCCGCGCCGGTCGCCGAGCCCGCCTCCTCCGCGATCTTCATCATCTGGCGTGCGAAGTCGGCCGCAGTGTCGTAGCCATCGGGAGCCGCGAGGTAGTACTCGGCGAGGCAGAGGTGAGCGTCATAAACGATGGGTTCCATGCTCGCGCGCATCCGCATGGATTCCGCGAGTTCGTCCGCGAACCGCTCGCGCCACCGTCCCTGTGCCATCGCGACCTTAGCGAGGATGGTCGCCGCCTCCCCGAGCTCGCGACCCAAACCTGCGTCGAGGGCGATCGTGCGGGCTTCCTCTGCCGCTCGCTCCGCCTCGGCGATGTCGTTGCGGTTCATGTGCACAAGCGCCCACGCAAGAAGCGCGTGCGCACGCTCTTCCTCGGAGGGTTTCGGCGCGCCTTCCGAGGCCAGCACCTCCTCGTAGAGAGCGACCGTGTCGCGGTCGGGGCCGACGCCGAGTTGATCGCGTAACGCCTCGCGGAGCCGCTCGAAGCGCCGGATCGCCTCCCGGCGCTGCGCCGCGTCGAGATGAGCGCGCATCAGCGCGCGCGCCGCTTGCTCGTCCGTCGGATCGGCTTCGGCCAGCCGATCCCATAGCGCGCCGGCGCGCAGCACCTCGAGGTAACGCCGGCGCAAGCGGCCGCGCGGCTCGAACAACCAAGACTCGTACGGGTCATCCGGAAGGAGGTCGCCGCCGTAGAGGTCGGCCGCCGAACGACAGGCGGCCGCTTCGCTCGAATCGAGGGCCGCGTGCGCGGCGGCCTCGAAGCGCTCGACGTCCGTCTCGATGGTGGTATCGGGCCCCAACACGAGCACGCCGCGCTCGTTCACGATCGCCTGCTCGTCGCCGGCCGCGAGCCGCGCGAAGTGCAACGCCTTGCGGAGGTTGGTCCCCGACGCCTCAGGATCGCTCTCGGGCCAGAGCCCCTCCATGACTTCAAGGCGGTGCATCCGATGGTCGGGGGCGAGCGCGAGCAGCTTCACGACGTCGGCGGCGCGACGACTTCGCCACGCGTCGGCCGAGATCGCAACGTCGTCGACGGCGACCGAGAACCGGCCCAGGAGTTGGATCGCGATCGTGCGCACGCTGGCCATCGTACGGATAGGCGCCGGCCCCGACCAGCGGGCCGAGCGGAACGGTCGCGGAACGGTCCGCCTCGTAGCGTTGGCACCAGAAGGAGGTGAGACGGATGTCTCTGTACATGGATGTGCACAACAACCTGCCGGACGGCACGAGCGCAGCCGACGTCGCAGGAGCTCACGCGGCGGACCTTCGCGTCCAGGACAGTTACGGGGTGCGTTACCTCAACTACTGGGTGGATGAGGAGGGTCGCAAGGTCTTTTGCTTGATCGAGGCGCCGAACGCCGACGCCGCGCACGCCGTGCACCGCGAAGCGCACGGTCTGGTGGCCGACGAGATCTACCCGGTCCAGCAGGGATGAGCACACACGAGTTCGACGCGGGGACCCTGGGCTGCGGCGACGGCCTCGCTGGGGCATTCAGAGACCGCATCGGACAGGTAAGCGTCGGGGAGCACTTGCGCGTCCGGACGGCCGACCCCAGTGCGAAGGAGGACCTTCCGTCGCTGGCTCGGTTGATGGGACACGTGGTTCACACCGTCGAGGCTCACCCAGACGGGAGCCTCACGATCACCGTGGAGAGAAGGAGATGAGCGAGATGCTGTTGTTCAACTGCACGTACGGCAAAGACGAGCCCGAGCGCGCGACGCTGCCCTTCGTCGCGGCCAACATCGCGGCGGCCGCGGGCCAGCAGGCGGTTGTGCTCTGCACGATCGAGGCTGTAAGGCTCGGAACCGAGGGCGGGACCGAGGGCATCGCCTCACCCGGATTGCCGGCGCTGAAGGACCTGTACGCGGAGTTCGTCGGCAACGGCGGCGAGGTGTGGCTGTGCGGGTCGTGCGCCAAGCCGCGCAACATCGGCGAGGATCAGTGCGCGAAGGGAGCCAAGATCGTCGGCGCGGCCAAGGTGATCGAAGAGATCATCAACGGTGCCCGCTCCGTCGCGTTCGCCTGATAGTCCGCTGACTCGAGCAGCAAGGGGACCCCGTTGGGGTCCCCTTGTTGGTTGCCGAATCCGGTCCGACGACCTGCGCAGCGTCTCGTCGATCCGCATCCTCGTAATCACCCTGATGCCGTGGCAGGCTGAAGCCCATGCAGATCGGCGTCGTCTACCCGCAGATCGAGCTTCGAGGAGATCCGACCGCTGTCAGGCGGATCGGGCGAGCGGTTGAGGACCTGGGATTTGACCACCTTCTCGCGTACGACCACGTGCTCGGTGCCGTTCACGCGGATCGAAGACCTCAGCTGACGGGCCCCTACACGGAGCGCGATCCGTTCCACGATCCATTCGTGATGTTCGCCCATCTGGCTGCCATCACCGAGCGGATCCATTTCTTCACTGGGATCCTTGTTCTTCCACAGCGCCAAACAGCGCTCGTGGCACGGCAGGCAACCGATGTCGATCTCCTCTCCGGCGGTCGACTGCGCCTTGGCGTCGGCGTCGGCTGGAACCCCGTTGAATACGAGGCCCTCGGGCAGGACTTCCATACGCGCGGCGCACGCCAGGAGGAGCAGATCGAGCTGCTACGCAAGTTGTTCACAGAGGATGTCGTCAACTTCTCGGGTCGCTTCGACCGGGTCGACAGAGCTGCACTGATGCCGAAGCCGGCGCGGCCAATCCCGATCTGGCTGGGAGGCCATGGCGAGGTGGCATTCGACCGGGCCGCGAGGCTCGCGGATGGCTTCATCTTTTTCGGTATGGGACTCGACCGCAGCCTCGCGGCTTGGAAACGGCTGCGCGATCGCGTGCGCGATCTCCACGGGTCTGTCGAAGAGTTCGGCGCGGACTATGTGGCGCTTCCTCGGGACGGCCGTGCAGATGTTAAGGCTGAGGTCGATGCCTGGCGTGAGGCCGGTGGTTCCCATACCTCGGTGGTCACGATGGGCCTCGGCTTGGACTCTGCCGACGATCACATCGAATACCTAGCCTCGGTCGCAGATGCGCTGAGCTTGTCGTGACCGTCGTTTTCCCTCCGGCCTCCGCTCTGAGCAACCTCTACCGTTGTGGCCGCTGGTCGATCAAGCGCCGCGCTTTACCGGCGGACCGTTCGATGCCTTCCGGCGCGACGACTTCGACCGTGACCGACACACCGATGCTCGCCTTCACGGATCTGACCAAGGCTGTGCCAGCCTCATCAGCGGCTGCCACGTCGACCTCAGGGCGGCGTTCCACGCGAACGGTCAGCTCATCCATTCGCCCCGGCCGGGTCAGTACGCATTCGAAATGGGGCGCCAACTGTGGAGTCCGCAGGATCAGTTCCTCGATCTGGCTGGGGAACAGATTGACGCCGCGCAGGATGATCATGTCGTCCGACCGGCCGGTGATCTTCTCCATCCGGCGCATGGTTCGCGCGGTTCCGGGCAGAAGCCGCGTGAGATCGCGGGTTCGATAACGGATAACCGGCATCGCTTCCTTGGTTAGGGACGTGAAGACCAATTCGCCGTACTCGCCGTCGGGAAGTACTTCGCCGGTTTCGGGATCGATGATCTCGGGATAGAAGTGGTCCTCCCAGACGTGGAGCCCATCCTTCGTCTCCACGCATTCGTTGGCGACGCCCGGACCGATGACTTCCGACAGCCCGTAGATATCCACCGCGTGCATGTCGAGGCGCCGCTCCATCTCTTCGCGCATGCTGTTGGTCCAAGGCTCGGCTCCAAAGATCCCAACTTGCAACGATGTCGCGGCGGGATCGACGCCTTGCCGCTCCATCTCATCGATGATCGCGAGCATGTACGACGGCGTGACCATGATGACGTCGGGCCGGAAATCCTGGATGAGGGTGACCTGACGTTCCGTCATGCCGCCGGAGACCGGGATGACGGTGCACCCGAGCGCCTCGGCCCCATAGTGGGCGCCCAAGCCACCGGTGAAGAGTCCATATCCGTATGCGACATGGATCTTGTCCCCGGGACGCCCGCCCGCGGCGCGGATCGATCGTGCGACGACGGCCGACCACATCTCAACGTCCTTGCGCGAGTACCCGACAACCGTGGGCCGACCGGTTGTTCCCGACGAGGCATGGATCCGCAGCACCTGATCCTCAGGCACGGCGAACATCCCGAACGGATAGTTGTCGCGTAGATCCTGCTTCGTGGTCAACGGGAACTTGGCCAGATCGGTCAGGTCCTTGCAGTCATCCGGGTGCAACCCGGCCGCATCGAACGCGGCCCGATAGTGGTTCACGTTCTCGTAGGCGTGATGCAGCGACCACTGCAATCGCTCCAGCTGAACCGCGCGGAGTTCATCCACGGAGGCGCGCTCGATCGGTTCGAGGTCTTCTGGTGCAGGCGTTCGGCTCTGCATTCCACAGCCCCTATCGTTCTTTACGTCCTCCATCTGCGCGCAGCCAGTGACGAGCGCAGCCGAACCACACCAAAGCCATCGCTCCAGTACAGGATGGATAACAGCAAAAGGGCGACGCCCAGCATTGTGCCGAGCCGTCGCCGGAGATCGCCGGCCGCTGCACCGAGTTTCTTCTGCGGAGGCCCGTCGAGCGCGAGGACGGACGGCGGCTGGATCGGGGGCGCCGGATACAAGACGCCGGGCACCGGGACGAGGCCCGCCGCCGGAGGGTTGTAGGCCGGAGGATCGAGTGCGCCGCGGGGCGTGTTCGAGTTGTCGCGCGGAACGGGTCCCGTGCCCGACTGCGTTGAGCAGACGAGCAGTTGGGGCAGAGTGGTTAGTATCTCGGAGTCGCTCGCGGGCGGTGGTAACAAGTCCACCACGAGGATCGTTTGCTCGACGAGGTCGCCTTCCGGGTGAATGAACAACGGCGGCGGAACACCCGCCTGCGCGAAGACCGTGCTGAGAGCCTCTTGTTGCTGCACGTCGAGCAAGCACGTGTACTGCTGTGGAGGACGAGGCACGGTCCCACACACGACGAACACCGGTCCTGCGGCACTTCGGATCTGCGGCGCGATCTGTGGAGGCAGGTTCGCGCTCCCAAGGAAAACGAGGAGGGTCGCCGATCCACATTGGGGGTAGACGGTTGGAGAGATGACCTCGAGAACCGGCTGTGCCTCTGGTGGGAGCGTCGGTTGAGGAAGCGGTGGGATCGGCGGCACCTGGGCCAAAGCAGGAGTGGCGCCGAAGCCGAGGACAAGCAGCAAGGACGCGACCAGCGTTCCCGTGCGAGTCGCGCACCGCTTCATGACTGGATTATCGGGGGAATCCGACGGCCGCAGCCATAGTTCTTGGACACGAAAACCGGCATGATCCGTCATGCGCGGGTCGCTCCCTTCGGTGGGCCGCCGCCCACCAACCTGTTCCTTCTGGCCCGCGGGGCACGGCCGGCGGAACGGGCGGAAGCCCTTTGTCCCGAACGGTGGACGGCGACGTGATCGAATCCCAGATAGGCGGCGATGACCTCGTCATCCGAAAGCACCGCGTCCGGTTCGCCACGTGCGATGACGCTTCCGAGGTGCATGCAGACGACCTCGTCTGAAAGGCTTCTGATGATCGGGATGTCGTGTTCGATGATCGCGATCGTCGCTCCCGTCCTCTCCTTGATTTCGACGATCAGCTCGACCATTGCTTCCGCTTCGGGTTGAGCGAGCCCGCTCGACGGTTCGTCGAGGATCAGGACCGACGGCTGATGCGCGCAGGCGCACGCGAGCTCGACGACGCGTCGAGTTCCCGTCGAGAGTTCCGAGATAAAGGTGTTCGTGTAGCGCTCGAGGTTGAAGGATGAGAGCAGCTCGTCGACCTTTTGCTTCAGGGAAGCCTCGGAGCGCAGAGCTGCGGGTAGGCCCAAGACGGACGCCAGTGGTTCCCTCACGTCCACGTGCCTCTCATAGGCCAGACACAACATCTCGGCGACGGTCATGGACGGGACGAGCTGAAGGTCTTGGAAGGTGCGCCCGAGTCCGAGTCCGGCGCGTCTGGCGGACGACTCCTCGGTCACAT
The DNA here is from genome assembly GCA_049273905.1 of Actinomycetota bacterium. Classification (GTDB taxonomy): domain Bacteria; phylum Actinomycetota; class AC-67; order AC-67; family AC-67; genus JBASRP01. The sequence goes on along the minus strand of JBASRP010000077.1, from coordinate 9,486 downwards.
CCCGCCCATGCAGGACGAGACGACCTGCGTCCGGGCGGGTGATCCCGGTGATGATGTCGAAGAGAGTCGTCTTACCGGCCCCGTTCGCGCCGATCACTCCGAGGACCTCGCCTTCGAAGATCTTCAGGTCGACACCGGCAACCGCGCGCACGCCGCCGTACGACTTCTCGACTCCGGTGACTTCAAGCGCCACGCGTGGAGTCGTCGGCGTATCTGTCGCACGTAACTCGGCAGCTTCCGTCCCGGAGCGGCGACTCTCGACGGCGCGACCGAGAAAGACCGAACGTACGAGCTCGTCTGATCCGGCAAGCTCCGAGCTGGGGCCGGTGAACCGAACCTCGCCTTTCTCTAAGAAAACGGCACGCGGTGCGGCCGACGTCGCCACGTTTATCGACTGCTCTACCAACACGACCGTGATACCGGATGAATTCAGCGATCGCAGCGCTTCGAGTAACTCCCCCACCACCATCGGAGCGAGACCCAGCGAGAGCTCGTCGATCATGAGCAACTTCGGCCGGCACAGGAGTGCCTGCGCGATCGTCAACATCTGCTGCTCGCCGCCGGAAAGGAAGGCCGCCTTCTGGTCCTGCCGTTCATTCAAGACCGGGAACAGTCCGAAGACACGCTCCATCCCTTCATCGAGGAAACCGTGGTCCGCGTCGCGACGCGCAAGCCAGCCGGCCAACCGGAGGTTTTCGCGCACGGTCAATGTGCCGAAGACCGACCGGCCCGCCGGCACGAGAACGATCCCTCGGCGCACCCGGTCTGCTGCCGTCAGCTTCGTGATGTCTTCACCGAGATAGGTGATCCGACCTCGTCCCGGCGGTAAGACTCCTGCGATGACTTTGAGGATCGTGGACTTGCCGGCGCCGTTCGTGCCGAGCAAAGCAAAGATCTCCCCGTCGTGTACCTCCATGTCGACACCGAACAGGATCTGAAGGTGTCCGTAGCCGGCCTCGAGGTGCGAGCAGTCCAGCAGCGCCCCATTCGCTGAAGGGGCCGGCACGTCTCCCGCGGGAGCGCCTCGCGCGATCCACCGATGCGTGAGGGGTGAGACAAGCGAGGCCAGCCGTTCGCGCAAACTGAACCACTGTCGTGCCTCGTCATCGGGACGCGCGTAGAGGAGATTCGGGCTCAATCCGCGCCGGCGAAGGATCCTCAACAGAACCAGGTCGCGGAGGCGGTAGCTGAGGTGGGCCAGTCCACCCGGCGCGAACTGCAACACAGCCACGATGCCGCCACCCGTCACGAGCAGTTGGGCGGCGGCGCCCAAGTAGTACTCGGCAAGGTAGACGAAGAGCGCGCCGAGGACGGCCCCCCACAACGATCCCATACCGCCGACCACGACCATCGTGAACGCGGCGAGGCTGAGGACGGGAGAAAAACCGTTGAACGGCACGCCGCGATATGCGAGGACGTAGAGTCCGCCGGCCAGCCCGGCCAACGCTCCGGACACGGCGAAGGCAACGAGTCTCGAGCGTGTTGCGGAGATGCCGACCGATCCCGCCATGCGTTCGTTGTCCCGAACGCCGATCGCGGCGCGACCCGTTCGACTCGCACGGAAGTTGCGCGCAAGACCTAACGCGATCAGTGCGACGATCAAACAGAAGTAATAGAAGGGGCGAGCACGACTGAGATCGAAGCGACTGAATAGGACCGGCGGGTCAACCCTGAACGGCGCGAAGCGGGGAAAGCGCTGAGAGCTCAAGAAGAAGGTGGAGGCCGGGACGGCGAACGCCAGCGTGACGGCAGCCAGATACAGCCCCCGGATCCGTAACGCCGGCAGCCCCATGATCAAAGCCGAGACGACGCCCACCGTCGTCGAGGCGAGCAGGCAGGCAAGGAGACTCGCGTGGTAGCTGGTGAGCAACCATGCCGTGACGCCTGCTCCCAATCCGACGAACCCAAACTGCCCCAAGCTGATCTGTCCGGCCCATCCCGACAACACCACGAGAGAGGCAGCGACGATGACGAAGATGGACACGAAGGCGAAGAAGGTGAGTTGAGAGTCGTTTAGCCACAGAGGCACGACGGCACACAGGAACATCACCGCCGTCAGGCCGCCGACCCGAGCCAAGCGAACCTCGGGCAGGTTCACGATTTGCTTGGGGAGTGGCCGGGACTCCGACAGCGCGACGAAGCCGCCGAGATCCTCTCCACCGACGCGCGACCGCTGCTGCCGCCGAACCAGCACTGCAACAAGGATGATCCCGAACATGACGAGATCGACCACACTGCTTCGGGGGTAACTCCAGAAGATCCCCTGCTGCGCAACGCTGATGGCCAGGCTCGCCCCGAGCGCCAGGGGAAGGCTTTCGAACCCCGCTACAACAGCGGCGGCCAGCGGAAGAACGAGGGTCTCCGGGCCCGCAAGCAACGTGGACTGGAAACCCTGCACGCCGGCCGTGAGGACGGCCCCGAGGGCCGACAGGACGCTCGCGATCACCCACGTCATGAGGGAGAGCTGTTTCACGGGAAGGCCCAAGAGCTGCGCTCGTTCGCGGGAGTCCGCGGCCGCGCGCGTCGCGATCCCGGCGTCGGTTCGGTTCAAGAACCAGACCATGCCGCACAGCACCAGAGGCACGGCTGCGATTGCGATGAAATGATCCCCCGTGAGCAGCAGGGAACCGACGCGGACGGTGCCACGGAACGGCGAATGGAACGGCACAACCGCGCCGACACTCTTGTCTGCGTCGAACGCTCGCTGAAGGAAGATCGTGCCCGCGGCCAGCATCTGCGCGATGCCGATCGTGACCACGGTGAGGATGAGTCGTGGCGCGGTGGAAAACCTGCTAACGAACGCTCGCTCGATCTGCGCGCCGAGGAACAGCGCCGCGACCACTCCCGTCCCCAACGCGAGCCAGTAGTTCCAGTGCGCAACGGCAACGAGCAAGACCACGAGGGTCGCGACGATGCCGCCCAGGTTCGCTTGAGCGAAGTTGATGATCCTCGTCGACCGGTAGATAAGGACGAGGCCCATGGCCGTGAGTGACGTGAGCCCACCCAAGATCAGCCCGGGGATGACGACTTCCACCGGCAGACCGCGAGGAAGCACTAGGGACCCCAGAACGTAGGCGGCGAGCGCAGCGATCACCCGGGACGCCGCGCGGCGTCTCGATGTCCCCGTCAGCATGCTCACCGGTGGCACGGGTCACCGCCCGTAACACTGCAGCTGCCCGGAGCCCAGCTTCGCGCCCTTATAGAGGTAGTCGACGGGACCTCCGCATGGCTCCCACTGACCGGTCCCCTCGTCGTAGTCGCTGTGGGCGCCCGCACTCCATTGCAGGACGCTGAAGCTGGCCACGGGACTCCACTGCTTCGCGCCGAACGACCAGCGACCGAAGTCTGACGTCCTGCTTGAAGCCGGTAGCGTGAACCAACTGTTGTAGAAGGTCTCGGGGGACAGGTTCGGTCCCGCCTGCTGCAGGCCGGCGAAGAAGGCCATCAACAACGAACACGTGAAGTCGAGACCCTGCGCCCCAGACTGAGGGCTCCCATTCGGATCGGCCAGTTTGTAGATGCGGGAACAGAGCCGCTGATCCGGCGCCCCGGTCGTTGCGTGCCAGGGACTGATGTCGATGGCGTGTTCCATCTGGCTGGCGTCTGCTTGGCGCGCAAGAGATTGAGGGAAGACGGTGAACAGCCACTCCGGCCTGTATTGGTTATTGGTGGCGGCTGTGGTCATGAACTGGGACATCAACGGATCCGTGAACATCACGACCGTGCTCACCTGATCCGCCTTTAGGCGCCGGGTGATCTGCGCAGCTTGAAGCACCTCCTCGTTGACCCTCGCGCTGTATTGGACGCGCTCCACTGGTACGCCACAACTCTTCATCCGCGCTTCGAGAACGGCGCCACCTCCGGCGAAAGCCGGCTGTTCGGCTTCGACGTATGCGAACTTGCGGGGAGCGGTCACGTATGCGGGATCACCGGCGAAGACCGCATCCATCTTGGCCATCCGCTGGCAAATCAGGGAACCGATTCCCGCGCCTTGCACCTCGTTCACGGCTCCCGCCGGAAACCCAAACCGATACGGAGCGTTCGCCGTGTAAGCCGCTTCAGAATTGGCGGGAGCGAAGTGGATGATGTGACGAGATGCTTCAGCGTCCGCGTACGTTCCCGTCGCGAGGGGGAAGCCGTCGGCGAATGCCCCAAGGTCGTACGCCGTCTGCGCGTCGGTGGTGGCGCTGTCTTGCCCAGTATTCGCCCCTTCGGCGAAGAAGCTTCCTCGACCGTTGAAGGTCTTGACGACAACCTTCCGCCCGTACAGTTCGTACTGGGTGTTGAAGAAATCGACCAGCACCCGAGTGTCATGAGCGAGCGAAGCGAAACTCGGTTGGCCAAGATTGCGAGCCGTCGAGTCCCAGTCGCTCGGCTTTCGCATCACGAGCGTTATCGTCGACGCAGTGACTCCGTGCGCGGTCGCCCCGCCGTTTCGCCCGGTCCAATCCGCGGTACACATGGGGGCATAGGGCGACCACGTGAATTGACGCACGCCCGGCTTGCATCTCAATCCCCCCGTCGTGATCCCCGAACGGGACGGGCTCGGCAAAGGGCCGCCGACCGTCGGGACGGCGGTTCCTCTCTGGGCCACCGGCGCGTTGCTCGTCGCCCCGGTAAGGGGCGTTGAACCGCCGGGTCGGAGTGCCGAGGAAGAGCCCTTCGTGGCGTCCGGAACCACCACGATCAAGAGCACCAGCGCCATCGCTCCGGCCAGGACGGGCGCGTATCGACTCGCGGCCAGGGTTATCCGCGACGAAGGCTTGCCGGGTGCCGCTGGCTTCGACTCTAGATCGGGCACGGAACCAACCTCTCTGAGACCGCCTGATTCGTCTTGACGTCTGCTACATCCTGGCGTTCAGTGAGATATCACAAATGTTTCTTGTTGGTCCCTAAACTGTCCACGTCTGGGGGGAGGCTGTCAAGAGTCCCGTCGAGCCGTTTGGCACCGAACGGCGGCAGTTCATACCCCCTCTGCGCTGGTAGCCGGTACGATTCTCGAGGCAGCTGCCGCCTCTCGGAGGGGGCTGAGTTACTCTGAGGCAGAAGAACATCGAATATCGCAGGAATCTCAGGAGGGCCCGTGGCAGAGCTGGATAGTCGCACCAAGAAGCAGCCGCTGACCGAGAGGATCCACCAACGCCTCCGAGACGACATCCTGCACGCCCGCCTGCAGCCGGGGCAGACCATCCTGGAACCCGACCTCGCGGCGAGGTTCAAGGTCTCCAAGACGCCCGTGCGCGAGGCTCTCCGCCTCCTGGCCCAAGATGGTTGGGTCGTCGTTCTGCCGCGCAAGGGCTACCTCATCCGGCCGCTCGGGCTCGACGATCTGCAAGAGGTCTTCCATCTTCGCGAGATGCTCGAGCCCGGTTTTGCGGCAGAAGCAGCGCGGAGGTCGGACGACCGCGGACTGCAGGACATCCGCGAGGCGGTTAAGGCGCAACGTTCCGCTCGCGATGACGTTGACGTGGCTCTTGCAAGCGCGGCCTCGTTCCACGTCCGCATCGCCGAGATGGCCGGCAGCGCCCGCGGAGCGAAGATCGTGGCCAACCTGGTCGACGAGGTAACACGATTGCATTACCTGGTGCCGAGTCTCGCGGCCCACATCGAGTCGCGGGAAGAGCTCGAAGCGCACGACCAGATCGTCACCGCGATCGAGTCGAGCAACCAGCGAGAGGCTTTCCGCGCGATGCGGGATCATCTCCGCGTCACCGATCGAGCCCTGGTCTCGGCCTTCGGCGTTCCGCGTCGGCGAGCCCGGGCCGAGGCTGCCCAAGGATCTCGGTAGGCCCGAGCTCCCCTTCAAGCGCGCGGTCGAGGGTTGACATGCAGAAGAGTGCTGATATATCTGTGAGATTTCACTAGACTCGGGCCCCGGGTGGGTGCCTGCCGTGCATGAAGCGAACGAGAGATCCGCATGAGCGAACGGGCTTCGGTCGCGGTAGTCGGCGCCGGGCCGACGGGGCTAAGCGCTGCGATCCTCCTCGCCCGATACGGGATCCCCTGCACCATCTTCGAGCAAGCATCGATCCCGTCGGATCACCCGAAAGCCCGGGGCGTGCGCGTGCGCACGATGGAGCTTTTCCGCCAATGGGGCCTTGAGCCGGCGCTACGAGAGAAGGCTCTTCCGCAGAAAGCTCTTCGATTCATCTACTGCGACACACTCGCCGGCAAGGAGCTCGCACGCACCGAAGATCTGGAACCCGATGTCTTCGCGGCGAGCCCCACGACCAGCTGTCGCGTCTCCCAAGATGTGGTGCAAGGTGTCCTCCTCAGCAAGGTACGTTCGGAATCGACGATCGAATTCCACAACAAGACGCGCGTCTCGAGTGTCGCGCAGAGTGCGGACGGCGTGATTCTCGAGACCGAGGACGGAGGCACGTTCGAGTTCGCCTACGTCATCGCTGCGGACGGCGCGGGATCACGGACCAGAGAGAGCCTGGGGATCGCCCAGGAAGGCCCTCCCGTGATGATGTGGTTCCAGAGCGTCTACTGGCGGGGCGATCTTCATCGCTGGGCCGCGGATCGACCCTGTATCCATTTCGTTACCGGCGCGGACAGCGGCGATCACGTAAACATCGCGTCGGTCGACGGGCGCCATCGATGGGTGGCTTTGCGAGCACTTCCGGCGGACGTGGACAGACCTTCCGACCTCACGCCACCGGAAGCCCTGAGCATCATCCGACGCGCCGTTGGGGACGCAGGCATCGACGTCGACATCCTCGACATCGCGACCTTCAGGATCAGTGCACTCAACGCGGAACGGTATCGGGCCGGGCGGGTCTTCCTCGTTGGGGACGCCGCTCATGTGCTGCCGCCGACCGGCGGTATGGGCATGAACAGCGGGATCCAGGATGCCCACAACCTCGTGTGGAAGATCGCGTTCGTTCTGAAGAGGTGGGCCGACCCCGGTGTGCTTGATACCTACGAGTCCGAGCGCAGGCCGGTGGCCGGATCCAACCTCGCGTGGAGCGTCGAGAACGGCCGGCGATTCGGCGAACTTCGTTCGGCGATGGCGGAGAGTGACTCGAAGCGGATCACGTCATTGCTGGCAGAACAGAAAGGCCACATCCGTGCCCTGGGACAGGATCTTGGTTTCGTGTACGAAGAGGGACTCGTTCTCGCGGATGGAACACCACGGCCCGCCCTGACGCCGGATGAGTACGAACCACAGGCACGGCCGGGTCACCGGGCGCCGGCGCACTGGCTGACCACGAAAGCAGGTCGCATCTCAACCATCGACCTATACAACACGGCGTTCACCCTCATCATCGGCGCCGACGGGGAAGCGTGGCGCTCTGGTGCGGCCTTGAGTCCTGCCCTTCAGGTCTTGCGCATCGGAGAGGACCCCCTGGTCGCGGACGACATCGACCTGCACGCCGCACACGGCATCGCTCGCGATGGGGCGCTTCTCGTCCGTCCGGACGGTCACGTCGCTTGGCGATCTGCCAGCCGCCCGGCCGATCCCTCGGCCGCACTCCGTTCCGCTTTCCGATCGCTCGGACTTCGGCCACTTGAGATGGCGGGTACGTCGACATGATCAAGGGGTTCAGTGCGCATCTCAACACTCTGTATGCACATCTCGAGGAACAAGATCGTTGCGCCGCGGCCGCCGAGGACGGCTTCCGATGCGTCGAGATCTGGGCGCCGCCCGAACCAGATTCGTGGTCGCGGATGATCGGCGACATCGAGCGACTTGGTTTGTCGCTGGCAACGATCAACACGAACACCGGCACGTCGCCCGAGGACTACGGCTTGGTCGGCGACCCTTCATACAGCGACATCTGGCGCGACGAGTTCCTCGCCACACTGGCGTTCGCTCGTAGCGCCAAGTCTCGCTGCATCAACGTTCTCGTCGGCGGGCGTCGTCAGGGTGCGACTCGTCCGGCTCAACGGCGATGTCTCACCGACAACTTGGACTGGGCTTTGCAGCGACTCGAGCCCGACGATCCCGTTCTGCTACTGGAGCCGCTCAACGGTGCCGATCGCCGGTCGCCCATCCTCCGAACAACAGATGAAGCGTTATCGGTCATCGCCGAGTTGGGCAGCCCGCCGCGTCTGCGGCTTCTCTTCGACGCCTACCACCTGTTCCAGGAAGAGGACGACCCTATAGAGGCGCTTCGATCGGCGGGCGGCATGATCGGGCACGTCCAACTCGCCGACCATCCGGGGCGGGGCGAGCCGGGCACGGGCGACCTTCCCATATCCGAATTCCTGACGGAGCTTGCTCGGACCGACTACGACGGCTGGATCGGACTCGAGTACTTCCCCAGCGGGCACGAAGAGGTGCCTTTCGCGTGGCTGCGGGAGTTCGCGGAGTTGGACGGCCGCTTCCCTCCCGTGGTCGCTTCGTGAGTCGTCCCGTCGACAGCTCACGGCTCGACGGGGACGACGGCTTCGCCGCACGCTCCTTCCTCCGATCCGGCGGCCTCTCGGAAGCAGATGTGCGCAGACGACCCGTTGTTGGGATCTGCATGAGCTGGAGCGAGCTGAACCCGTGCAATCTGCCTCTTCGCGAGTTGTCCGCGGCGGTGAAGCGAGGCGTCCTCGCTGCCGGCGGTCTCGCTCTCGAGTTCCCGACCATCTCACTTTCCGAATCGTTGATCCATCCGTCGACGATGCTCCTTCGCAACCTGATGGCGATGGACGTCGAGGAGATGATCACGGCGAGCCCCATCGACGCCGTCGTCCTCCTGAACGGATGCGACAAGACGGTGGCAGCCCAGATGATGGGAGCGCTGAGCGCGAACAAACCGGCTCTGATGCTCGGGTCCGGTTACCGCCCGGCCGGCTCCTGGAACGATCAGACGCTCACCATCGACGATTCGTGGCGTCTCGCCGACGAACGACGGGTCGGCGCGATCAGCGAGGATGAATGGCGGCAACTTGAGGGCTGCATCAGTCCGGGAGCCGGCGTCTGCAATGTTCTCGGGACCGCGATCACCTTGGCGATGCTATCTGAGGTCCTGGGGTTCGCCTTGCCGGGGAGCGCGCTCGTCCCTGCGTCCAGCGCCGAACGGATCGCATTGGCGGAGCAGACGGGGCGTCGCGCGGTCGATGTAGCGCGAGAAGAGAGACGCCCACAAGGGTTCGTAACGCGAGCCGCGCTGCAAGACGCATGGCGCTTGGTGTGCGCCGTGGGGGGCTCGACGAACGCGATCCTCCACCTCGTTGCGATCGCGGGACGCGCCGGCGTGTCGCTCAGGTGGAACGAGCTTCACGGCTTGAGCGAGGACACCCCAACGCTCGCGCGCGTCAAGCCGAACGGGCCGTTCGAGCTGGCGGACCTCAAGCAGCCTGGAGGGGTGCCCGCGATCGCGCGCGAACTCGCCGACGTGTGGCACGTCGATCGCACCACGGCGAACGGAGCATCATGGGCGGCCACGATCGACGGCACACACGGGACGCCCTCGCCCGCGTTGGCCACGCGCGAGGACCCCGTTCACCCGACCGGCGCGATCGCGCTGCTGCGCGGGAGCCTCGCCC
>JBASRP010000056.1:0-2067 GCA_049273905.1 Actinomycetota bacterium | reverse complement strand
GCGGTCGAACTGCATGCCCTCGACCACGTCGAGCACGGTGTCGGCCGACTTCGACTCCGCGACCGTGATCACGCCGTCCTTGCCGACCTTCTCCATCGCCTCGGCGATCAGGTTGCCGATCGTCTTGGCGTTGTTGGAGGCGATCGTCGCGACCTGCGCGATCTCCTTCTTGTCCTTGGTAGACTTCGAGAGCTTCTTGAGCTCCTCGGTCACCGCCTCGACGGCCGCCTCGATGCCCCGCTTGAGGCCCATCGGGTTGGCGCCGGCGGTCACGTTCTTCAGGCCCTCGCGGAAGATGGCCTGCGCGAGGACGGTGGCGGTCGTGGTGCCGTCACCCGCAATGTCGGAGGTCTTGGACGCAACTTCCTTCAGCATCTGCGCGCCCATGTCCTCGTACGGATCCTTCAGCTCGATCTCCTTGGCGACGGTGACGCCGTCCTTGGTGATCGTGGGGCTGCCGAACTTCTTGTCGATGACGACGTTGCGGCCCTTCGGCCCGAGCGTCGCCTTGACGGCTTCGGCCATGATATTGACACCTCGGAGCAACGCGCTCCGAGCTTCCTCATCGAACTTCAGCTGCTTCGGCATGGATCGTTCGCCTCCCTATAAATGATTGGTGAACCGGCTACTCGAGGATGGCGAGGACGTCTTCCTCGCGCAGGATCAGGTAGTCTTCGCCGTCGATCTTCACTTCGTTGCCGGAGTACTTGCCGAACAGGATGCGGTCGCCGCTCTTGACGTCCAGCGGGATGCGCTTGCCGTCGTCGGCGATCTTGCCGGCGCCAACGGCCTCGACCTTCCCGCGCTGCGGCTTTTCCTTGGCGGTGTCGGGAATGATGATCCCGCCGATCTTCTCCTCGCCCTCGTCCTCGCGCTTGACGAGGATGCGGTCGTGTAGCGGACGAATCTTCTTCATCGAGCCCCTGCCTCCTTGTGCTGTGGTAGATGCTTGGTTCGGTTTTGTCGCAGTCTTGGTCGCCATGGCGAACCGGCCCTCGTTGTATGTATTAGCACTCGACTGAATCGAGTGCTAATATAGGCCGGGTTCGGGATTGGTTCAAGCGAAAAATCGGGGGGTCGCGGGTGCCAAAAAGCGTACTGATTTCAAATGTTTTGCCCCACGAGGCGGTTCAACTTATCCCGAAGGAAATTTCGGTCGAGTTCAACGATGACGACCAGCCTCTCCCCAAGGTCGACCTCATCCGGCGTCTCAAGGGCAAGGACGGGCTGATCTGCCACATCATCAGCGCGATCGACGACGAGGTCTTGGCGGCAGCGCCGGGGCTGAAGGTCGTCGCGAACGTGGCCGTCGGCTTCAACAACATCGACGTGGCGGCGGCCCGCAAGCGCGGCGTGGTCGTCACCAACACGCCAGACGTCCTGACCGAGACGACCGCGGACTTCGCGTGGGCGCTGCTGATGGCCGCCGCCCGCCGGGTGGTCGAGGCCGACCACTTCGCGCGCTCTGGTCAGTGGACGCGCTGGCAGTGGGACCTGCTCTGGGGCAACGACGTCCACGGAAAGACGCTCGGGATCATCGGCTTCGGTCGCATCGGCCGCGCGGTCGCCCGGCGCGCGCTGGGCTTCGGGATGCGCGTCCTCTATCATGACGCGGTCCGCGCCGACGCCGGCGCCGAGCGCGAGCTGAGGGCGAGCTACGTCGAGCCGGACGTCCTGCTGCGGGAATCCGACTTCGTGAGCCTGCACACGCTCTTCATTCCGGAGACACGGCACCTGATCAACGAGCGGACACTCCGGCAGATGAAGAAGACGGCGATCCTCGTGAACGCCGCGCGCGGGCCGATCGTCGACGAAGCGGCGCTGGTGAAGGCGCTCACCGAGGGCTGGATCGCGGGGGCGGGGCTCGACGTCTTCGAGGAGGAGCCGAAGGTCCACCCCGGGCTGCTCCCGCTCAAGAACGTGGTGCTGGCGCCGCACATCGCCAGCGCCTCGCTCGACACGCGGCTGGCGATGGCGACCCTCGCCGTCCGCAACTGCCTCGCGGTGCTGGACGGCAAGCCGGCGATCACGCCGGTGTCCTGACGCGCCGAAACGTCAGGCCGGCGG
>JBASRP010000037.1:0-1686 GCA_049273905.1 Actinomycetota bacterium | reverse complement strand
GCGCCGGACGAGTCGGTGGCGTGCATGGTCGACTGCAGCCGATGGGCTCGCCGGAAGGCCGAGGCGCTGCGCGCGCATCTGACGCAGTCGATGGAGATGATCGCGTGGATGCCGGAGGAGATGGTCGAGCCCGTGCTCGGACCCGAGGCGTTCCAGCGGCAGTACCCGCTGCGCGCCGCCGGCGAGCCGATCGAGGACGACCTGTTCGCCGCGCTGCGCGGCCCCGACGGGAAGCTCGGATGAGCGTCTGCCTCTTCTGCAAGATCGTCGCCGGCGAGATCCCGGCCGACGTCGTTTTGGATCGCGGCAACGTCCTCGCCTTCCGCGACGTGAACCCGCAAGCGCCCACGCACATCCTGCTGATCCCGAAGAATCACGTGCGCGACGTGAGCGAGCTCGACGCGCCGTCGGGGCCGTTGCTCGCCGAGCTGATCGCGACCGCGAATGAGCTGGCCCGGTCGGAAGGGATCGCGGAGAGCGGCTACCGCCTCGTCGCCAATGTCGGCCCGGACGCCGGGCAGACCGTCTTTCACCTGCACGTACACTTGCTCGGCGGGCGTGCCATGGCCTGGCCTCCCGGTTGAAAATTTGACCGTCGGACGGCGCAGAGCCGCCCGGTATAATTCCGTGCCGGCCCCCTCGTCGGGGCCTTTCGCCGCAAAGGGCGGCGATCAGGAGACCGGGTGGCAACCACCGAACGACTGAAGATCCTGGTCCCCGGGCATCATCAGATGGTGAGCCTCGTGGGCCAACGGGACGAGCTTCTCAAACTCATCGAAGACGCGTTCTCGAGCTCCATCCTCGTTCGTGGCAACGAGATCACGATCTCGGGCGACCGGCGGGAAGCCGAGCACATCGCGTTGCTGTTCGAGGAACTGATCGGTCTGCTCGACCAGGGACAGGTTCTGTCGCCGCACGCCGTCGAACAGTCGATCGACATGGTCAAGGGCGAAGAGGCGCGTCCGCGCGACGTGCTGTCCGACGCCGTGCTGGTGCACCGCGGCAAGGCGATCCGGCCGAAGACCGTCGGACAGAAGAAGTACATCGACGCGATCCGTCGCTCGACGATCACGTTCGCGATCGGGCCGGCCGGGTCGGGCAAGACGTACCTCGCGATGGCCGCCGCCGTGCACGCGCTGCAGCAGAAGGAGTTCGCCCGCGTGATCCTCTGCCGTCCGGCCGTCGAAGCCGGCGAGAAACTCGGCTTCCTGCCGGGCACCCTATACGAGAAGATAAACCCGTACATTCGTCCGCTGTACGACGCGCTGTACGACATGATGGATCCCGAACAGCTCGCGCGGCTGATCGAGCGCGGGACGATCGAGGTATCGCCGCTCGCGTACATGCGCGGCCGCACAATCAACGACTCGTTCATCATCCTCGACGAGGCGCAGAACACCACGCCGGAGCAGATGAAGATGTTCCTGACGCGCCTCGGCTTCGGCTCGAAGGTCGTCGTCACCGGCGACATCACGCAGGTCGATCTTCCGGCGGGTTCGTACTCGGGCCTCAACGTGGTCCGGGAGATCCTCACCGACATCGACAACCTCCAGTTCGTTTACCTGACCGCCAAGGACGTCGTCCGGCACAAGATCGTGCAGGAGATCGTCGAGGCCTACCGTCGCTTCGACGAGAACCGATGAGCGGTCCTGAGGACCCTGGCGGGCGACCGCCGCGCGTGTCGAT